>JBICHS010000724.1:0-9662 GCA_043101135.1 Phycisphaeraceae bacterium JB051 | reverse complement strand
ATTTTGCAGTCGGATCTGGGCATACTTGAGCAGGCGTTGTTCAGGGAGCAACTCCCCTGCTGCCGCTGCACAACCGGCGCCCATCACAGCGATATTGGTATAGCCAGCATGCATGTTGCGACGAAAGATTGACCAGGCTGCATGATCCAGCGCCGTCTTCATCCGCGTGACCAAGGCGTTATCCAATTGATCGGTATGACACTTGAGCATCTGCGCGATCCGCACACCGATGAAGTCCGCCCAGTTCCAGTCCGGTGGCGACATTTCGTCAAGCGTTTCTTCAAACGTCCATGACCAGATGCCAAAGGTCTTTTTCGTGGGGTCGGTTTCCTGAATATCAAGAACCTGCCCAACGATTTTGGGAACCAGCACGAATGCCTGCGGGTCTTTTGCGATGAGCAATGCCAAGGCATAGTCCATGGCTTCGCGGGTGTGATGCACCCAGGTTCCCTCTTCAATGAGCGAGTGATACCCCGGGCCTTTGAAGGCTTTACCGGGTAAGGATGTCTTGGGATCGAGTGTGGGTTGATAGTGTTGCAGATAAGCCTGAAGGTCCATGCCGATTTCCTTGGCAAGTGGAGCGTGTCTCAAAACAAGTCTGTCATTATGAAAGCTCCTGATCCCATAACAAGGGGCTAAGGTCGATTTTGCGGATTTTTTCGCACTTTTATGCTCAAAGCGTATCAGGACACGCCCGCGCGTCTGACATCTGCAGCGGGTCTGGTTATCATGTCTGGCATGACAGACATACAGAACACTCTTACCGAACTCCAACGCGGCGTCGACAGCATCTACAGCATCGAAGAACTCAAGCGAAAGCTCGAGTCGGGTCGCACGTTGAATATCAAACTCGGCATGGACCCCACGGCCCCGGATATCCATATGGGACATACCGTGGTGCTCCGGAAGATGCGTCAGTTCCAAGACCTTGGCCACAAGGCGACGCTGATCATCGGTGATTACACCGCCAAGATCGGTGACCCCACTGGCCGTGACACCACGCGCCCGATTCTGGATGAAGCGACCATCGCTGCCAACGCCGAAACCTACCTTCAACAGGCAGGCAAGATTCTCGATACCTCCGAAGGCAAACTCGAAGTCCGTTACAACTCCGAGTGGTTGGCCAAGCTGGGCTTTGCGGATGTGCTCAAACTCACCGGGCAAGTCACGGTCGGGCAGATGTTGCATCGCGAGAATTTCAAGAACCGTATGGCTCAGGAAAAAGAGATCATGATCAGCGAGTTCATGTACCCGCTGATGCAGGCGTACGACTCCGTGGTGATCAAGGCGGACGTTGAACTCGGTGGCACAGACCAAACTTTCAATAACCTGATGGGTCGCCAACTCCAAGAACGTGACGGTCAGGAGAAACAGGTCGTCATCGTCATGCCGATTCTTGTTGGACTTGATGGCCATGAGAAGATGAGTAAGTCCAAAGGCAATTACATCGGCGTGACCGATGAGCCCAACGACATGTTCGGCAAGGTCATGAGCATTCCTGACAGCCTGATGAAAAACTACTACGAACTACTCACCAGCATCCCCGCGCCACGTATCGGCTCATTGCTGGATGAGAAGGAAACCCACCCACGCGAAGCCAAGGACATTCTCGGGCGCGTGATTGTCGAGGAGTTTCACACACCTGAAGCAGCCGTGGCCGCCAGTGAGGAGTTTCGTCGCCGGTTTGCGGAGAATCAGCTGCCCACAGATTTGCAAACCATCACTGTTTCTGAGAACCCCATCGGCCTACTTAAGCTCATCTGCGAAGCTGGCTTTGCTTCAAGTAACTCTGAGGCGCGTCGGTTTGTTCAGCAAGGCGCGGTGAGTCTGGATAACGACAAAGTCACCGATCCCAAGGCACAGGTCACCCTGAGCGGGACGCAGGTTCTGAAGGTCGGCAAGCGAAAAATTTGTCAGGTTCAGGCCTGATCATATTCGGACTCAGATGACCCAATGTCCGTTTGTAGGTTGTGGATCATTGAAAAAAACGATCCACTTTTACCAATAACCCAAGTGGACTCACTGTGTAAACGATGATTGAGATAACGCTGAGGCAGCTACGGGCTGACTCAGATGACGTTATGCATTTGTGCAATAGTAGCGCTGGTCAATCATCATGTCTAAACAGAACTCATCTTGGCTGCATCTCAAAGCCATCCTTCGGCATGTCCGCCTGGCCTATTCAACGCCGACACCGCTACGCGTGCTACTGATCATGATGATCACGACCTTGAGTTTATGGGGTACGGCACTGTGGGGTTATCGTGTTTGGTCACAGCAACAAAATAATAAACAAAACAAACAACTCACCACTCATATTCTCAATCAGTTCCAACGCTACGAAACAGTGTTGCTCGGATGCAAGAGTCTTTACATTGCCAGCGATCAAGTCACGATTGATGAATGGTCGCAATATATTTACGGCTTGGAAATCACCTCGAACTATCAGGCTGTCACTGACATTGCCATCATTGCGTTTGAAAACCAATCTGAAGACGCAATAACTTCAAACAGCAATCCCAGTCAATGGCAGGCAGTTGTTAAAAAGCGTTTCAGTTTTCGAGACACCGACGAAAATGAGCTGATCAATTTCGACACCACGGACCTGATTCGAAGCAAGTTGATGCAGGCCGCACAGGAAAACATGATCCTCTGCCTCCCAACGGTGAGCACATGGCGCGCTTCTGATCAGTCTTCCACCATGATCTTGCCACTGTATGAGAAGGACTTCTTTGATGTCCCCAATGCCGATCGGTTGAGCAAACTCAAAGGCTGGATAGCCATGGCAGTGGATCTGCAAACACTCATCGAACTCAACGAGAATTATCTGTTGGATGGCGAACACGTCTCGCTGGCATATCTTTCCCCGCAAGCCATTGAAAACAACCACGTTCTGCTTGATGATCTGCAATTCAGCCTCAACCGTGACAAGACACTGTCGACGCATCACATGGCAGGTGGCGTCTGGGCCGTTCAGATCAGCAATACCACTTCAGCTCAATCGAGCATCGTCCTGATCCTGCTTAACAGCATCTTTGCCGCTGCCGTTATTATCAGTCTGTTATTCAGCGGCTTACTTGGTGCCAGCATTTCCAGTCACCAACATGCCATGCAGATCATCAAGATTAAAAGCAATGCACTGCTTGAATCTGAGCACCGCACGCGTGAGATTCTGGATACCGCCAACGAAGCATTCTTCTCCTGTAACTTCTCAGGTCACATTGTCGACTGGAGCAAACAGGCTCAACGTTTGTTTGGTTACTCCACGGATCAAATCATCGGTCAGACCATCTCGCAAACCATCCTGCCCCCAACCAGTAAACAGGACACGACGCATGGCGGACTGCGCAAGATTCTTGCAGGCTCCCCGGATTCTGAAGACAGCGGGCAACGCATCGAACTGGAAGCACGTGATTCCAATGGCAGACTTTTCCCAATCGAATTGTCCATCGCCCCCATGAAAACCAACGAAGGTTTCGTCTTCAATGCCTTTGCCCACGATATCAGGTCACGCAAAGAACTGCAGACGCAGCTGGCGCACGCTCAGAAGCTCGAATCCATCGGTGAACTGGCAGCAGGCATCGCGCATGAAATCAATACGCCTACGCAATACGTCGGTGATAACACGCGTTTCCTCAAAGATGCTTTCGACGAGTTGGACCAAGCCCAAAAAGCGTTGATCCAATTCATCAATGACACCCAGAACCAACCGGTCGCCCAGACACCTCAGTACAAGAAACTCACGGAAGAGATTCAGGCACTTGACTTGGAGTTTCTTCACGAGGAAATCCCCTCAGCCATCTCACAGACACTCGACGGTATTCAACGCGTTGCTGAGATCGTCCGATCCATGAAAAACTTCGCCCACCCGGGCACCGAAACCAAGCAACTCAGCGACCTGAATCACTGCATCCAAAGCACAACCGTTGTCAGTCGCAACGTGTGGAAATATGTCTCAAATCTGAATCTGGATCTGGACCGGAATCTCCCCAAAATCAATTGCACACCCGGCGAGATCAACCAGGTCATTCTCAATCTCATTGTCAATGCTGCTCATGCCATTGAAGACAAACAAAAGAGCACAGGCAACGAAGCCATGGGAACCATTGAAGTCCGAACAAAGCTTGATCATGAGAATGTCATCATTGAAGTTTCTGACACGGGCAACGGCATTCCACAATCTATTCGTGAGCGGGTCTATGACCCATTTACAACAACCAAGCAAGTCGGTCGCGGAACCGGTCAGGGCCTGGCCATTGCCCGAACGGTGATCGTCGACAAACATCAAGGGCAAATCAGCTTTCAAACTGAAGACGGGGTGGGGACCACTTTCAGTATTGTTTTACCAATTGATTCAGAAGCCGATGCACTAGAAGGCGAACGCAATCAAGCGGTTTCAAAGTAGTTATTCATCCCGGTTGGAGCACGAGATGTCGGAAAAAATCAAAATTGTGTTTGTTGATGACGAATTGAATATCCTTCAAGGGCTTCGTCGTCAGCTGCGCAGTTTTCGCAACGAATGGGAAATGTACTTCGTCGACAGTGGCGCAGCAGCGTTGGAACTGCTCAAGGAAAACCACTTTGACGTGATGGTCAGTGACATGCGTATGCCTGAGATGGATGGCGCGGCATTGCTATCGCGGATCAAGCAGCAGTACCCGCATATGGTTCGCATTGTGCTCTCAGGTTACAGTGACCAGAGCATGACATTACGTGCTGCGGAGTCTGCTCATCAGTATCTCTCCAAGCCCTGCGATGCAGAGGAACTTCGGCAGACGGTCGTCAAAACACTGGTCGTTCAGCAATCCATACACAGCCGTGCATTACTGGATCTGGTTGCACAGGTGGATTCACTGCCCTCCCCACCGACGCTTTACCAGGAACTCTCTGAACTGATTCAGTCAGAATTTTCCAATGTGCAGATCATCAGTCACACGATCCGCAAAGACCCCGCAATGACCGCCAAGATTCTGCAACTGGTCAACTCCAGCTTCTTTGGTCTGCGTCAGCGCGTAACCAATGTTGGTGATGCCGTGAAGTTGTTAGGCCGTGCGTTAATCCATTCCATCGCGTTGTCAGCCAATCTGTTTCGTCAGCTTGAACATCAACATCAACAACTCAATCGACTGTGGGAACACAGTTATGAAGTCGCCTGCCTTGCCAGACAAATTGTATTGATGCAGGAGCAATCAAAGGATATGGCAGACGCGGCATTCACCGCAGGTTTGTTGCACGACACGGGAAAACTGGTTCTATCAACGCGTTCACCTGACAAATACACGCAGATTCTCGAAGGCTCCGAAACGCAGAACCAACCCGAATGGCAAGTCGAGAAAGAGATGCTTGGTTTTAACCATGCTGACATTGGTGGCTACCTGCTCAGACTCTGGGGCCTGCCGGATCATGTGGTGGCAGCAGTGGTCTTTCACCACGAACCGAGCTTGAGCATGGATAACGAATTTACATTGTTGACCGCAGTCCATGTCGCCAACTACCTCGTCGACAAGCTGCATCATCCAACCCATATGAACCGACTGGACCGGGGATATATTGAGCAACTGGCGTTAACCGACGCACTAAGTACATGGGAGTCTTACAGCAAGAAGCCCACTGCTGCATAGGAAAGCCAATCATGAACACTGCGATCCCCTCTGAAAACATTCTTTTTGTGGATGACGAACCCAACGTCCTAAGCGGTATTCGTCGTCAGCTTCACAAACAGTTTCATGTCACTACGGCACAAGGCGGTGCCGAAGCATTGGGGGTCATCAAGCAGGGGAAAATGTCATTTGCCATCATCGTCGCGGATATGCGCATGCCCGAGATGAATGGTGTTGAGTTGCTCAAACAGATCGCAACCGTATCGCCCAACAGTGTGCGCATGATGCTCACGGGTAATGCCGATCAACAGACGGCCATTGATGCGATTAACCAGGGCAATATCTTCCGTTTCCTCAATAAGCCCTGCAGCCCCGAACTGCTTACGCAAGCCTTGAACGCAGGTCTTAAGCAGTATCGCCTGGTTACCGCTGAACGTGAACTACTCGAACAAACCCTGCGTGGCAGTATCCGCATTCTCACAGAAATTTTGTCCATGGTTGACCCTGAAGGCTTTGGGCGTAGTGAGCGGATTCGCGTCAAACTCAAAGAAATTCTGCCCAAGCTCGAAGTTACCAAAGCATGGGAGATTGACTTGGCTGCCATGCTCGCACCACTGGGAACGGTAACGATTCCACGTGACCTGATCATCAAACAAGCCAATGATGAATCCCTGCTTGCCAACGAACGTCAGGTACTCGACAGCGTCCCAGAAGTCGCTCATCGTTTGATACAGAATATCCCGCGTATGAAAGAAGTCTCGCAGATCATTCTCTATCAGAACAAGAACTATGACGGCAGTGGCTTTCCTGCCAACGAAGTCAAAGGCGCGGACATCCCACTGGGGGCGCGTCTCCTGCGTGTGCTTTCCGATTTGATCCAACTTGAAGACTGGGGACATCCTGCAACGGAGGTCGTCAGCTACATGCGTAAGAAAGCACATCTCTATGATCCACATCTGCTGGATCTAGCCCTTGGCACAATCTCCACTGAAAAAGCAACCATCAAACAGACGATCAATGTCTGCCAGGTTCATGCGGGAATGATTTTGGCTGAAGATGTCTGCCTGCGAAATGGTGCCCTGCTGATTCGCAGCGGCCAGGTGATCTCCAATACGCTCAAAGAGCGACTGCTCAATTACTTTTTCACCAACCGAATTAAAGAAGAAATCGAAGTCCTGGCACCCGAACCTGACGAACAGGCCGGTACAGAATCCGACAACGGCACGCCAACGCAAAATGCCTACGGGGACACAGGTCAAATTCTGTGCTCAGATGATTCCCCGGTGCCCAATCTTGCTCCCTCATCCCTTGCCAACAAGTCTACCGACAAGAAGTTCCGCTCCGTTGGATACCAGCTATAAACGCACTTAATTGTCCGTAAACATGGTTTTTATAGGCTTTTTGCCTTCTCGGCTTTATCTAATCCATACACACGTCACAATCCCCCGCGCGTCCGAGAAGTTGTTGCGTACAACCAAAGCACTAAAAAAACTCGAATCGTATGGTTCACATATCTCCGGGAGATCCTTCCGAGAGAATTGATGAAAGGACGCCAGATGTCACAGCACACCGACCGAATCGTATTTGTCGATGACGACCCACAGGTTCTCCGTGCGTTGGAAGTTTTACTTCGCAGCCGCAAGGATCAATGGGAAGTTCACTATCTCAATAGTGGACAGGCCGCGTTGAACCTTATGGCAACGCAGCAGGTCGATGTCCTCGTCACCGACATGATGATGCCTGCCATGGACGGGGCCACCCTGCTCAGCCATGTCGTGGATCGTCATCCTGAAGTCTTTCGCGTGGTGTTGTCAGCGACCAGTGATCGCCAACAGACACTTGATCATCTGGACCTGATTCACCAATACATCTCCAAGCCGGTGTCAGGTCAGCAACTCATTCACGTGGTCGACCGTGCATGTGAACTGCGAAAAATAGTCCAGCACAACGGTCTACGTAAACACATTGCGCAAATCCAGACGTTGCCTTCTCGCCCCCAGACGTATCAGATGCTCAGACATCTGCTGAGCCGTGAACCGTATCAACACGCCGCAATCAGCCATGTCATTCGTCGTGATCCGGGGATGACCAGCAAGATTTTGCAATGGGTGAACTCCAACTTCTTTGGCATTCAACAACGTATCACCGATGTGCATGATGCGGTCATGCTACTGGGCTCGGAACTGCTGCATGACATCGTCGAAAAATTCCAGGCTTTTGATCAGGCTTGTACGCTCAGCCCAAGACAGATTGAGCTCAACCAACTCTGGGATCACAGCGTCCGCGTTGCTGCATACGCCAAAGCCATCATGGTCAATCAGGAAAATGTCCAGCCGCGTGATATCGATGATGCTTACACCGCAGGCTTACTGCATGATGTCGGCAAACTGATCATGGTCGAATACTTTGGCAGCCGCTACAGCCAGTTGATGCACAAAGCGCAGAACCAATCACTGAGTTTACGTGAGCTGGAACTCGAAGAACTCGGCGTCACACATGCTCAGGTCGGCGCCTACCTGCTTGGACTTTGGGGCCTGCCTGATAGCATTGTCGATGCAGTGGCAGAGCACGATCAACCTGCAGAACATGCGGCAAGTGGCATGTCACTACCTGCAGTGGTGTACATGGCCAACATGATGGATCAGAACGAAGCCGGCCCACGCCATCATCCGAACATGCAAGCCATCGACCCGGACATGCTCATCGACTCACTGCGTCATGACATCGTCGGTCGTCTGGATCTGGCGATCAGCATCGCAGCGTAAACACGATCAACAATTCAAAAATTAAACAGGCTCCGTGTGTTAAAGCACGGAGCCTGTTTGTTTGATGACAGTTTTAATTGTCGCGATTAACGCTGGTCCAGCGGAACGTAGTCACGTTCGTTGGCACCGACGTAAATCTGACGCGGGCGGGAAATGCGGCCGGTCGGGTTGTCGTAGGCTTCTTTCCAGTGAGCGATCCAACCGGGCATACGACCAATGGCAAACATCACGGTGAACATGTTCAACGGAATGCCCATGGCACGCAGAATGATGCCCGAGTAGAAGTCGACGTTCGGGTAAAGGTTACGATCCTTGAAGTAGCTGTCATTCAGCGCAACTTCTTCAAGTTCGCGAGCCAGGTCAAGCAATGGATCATCAACACCAAGCTTGGCCAGGACCTTGTCGGCCGCACCCTTGAGAATCTTGGCGCGGGGGTCAAAGCTCTTGTAAACGCGGTGACCAAAGCCCCAAAGCAACTCTTCCTTGTTGCGGACGCGTTCAAGATACTTGTCCATCGGCATTTTCGAGTCTTTGATGTACTGGAGCATCTTGAGCACGGCCATATTCGCACCGCCGTGCTTGGGCCCCCACAGGGCGCAAACGCCTGCCGAACAACTGGCAAAGAGGTTGGCGCCGGAGGAGGCAACCATCTTGACGGTGGAGGTCGAGCAGTTCTGTTCGTGGTCTGCGTGGAGAATCAGGAACAGTCGCAAGGCTTGTGCCACATCCGGATCCGGCTCATGATTCTGGAACGGGATGGAGAACATCATGTGCAGGAAGTTACGACAGTAAGACAAATCAGGACGCGGATAGATGATCGGCTCACCAATCGAGGTCTTGTATGCGGCTGCGGCAATGGTACGAACCTTGGAGATCAAACGAGCAGCAGCGGCTTCAAACGTGTTGTCGTCTTCCATTGTCATCACGGCCGGGTGATAACAACTCACGGCGTTGATCATGGCAGAGAGAATCGCCATCGGGTGAGCATTGGCCGGGAAACCGTCATAGCTTTTGTGCAGACCTTCGTGAAGCATTTCATGCTCAGTAAGCATGGCACGGAAGCTCTTGAGATGTTCCTGGGAAGGCAGCTCGCCGTAAATCAAAAGCAGCGCGGTTTCGATGAACGTGCTGTGTTCAGCCAGTTGCTCGATGGGAATCCCACGGTAGCGCAGGATGCCTTTTTCACCGTCAATGAAAGTGATGGCTGATTTACACGAACCCGTGTTGCCATAACCGTCATCAAGGGTGATGTAACCGGTTTGAGCACGGAGCTTGGAGATATCAACCCCATGCTCAT
>JBICHS010000723.1:0-3876 GCA_043101135.1 Phycisphaeraceae bacterium JB051 | reverse complement strand
GAAAATGACCATCACCAAAGCGCTGGATCAGGAGCCTGATCTCAAGGAGCTTTACAACTCCGGCGGGATTTACAAGGAAGTGCTCGACACGGCGATCCGTTTGGAAAACATGGCACGTCATGCCGGTGTGCATGCAGCAGGTGTCATCGTTGCCACGCAGCCTTTGGATAACATCGTCCCGCTGTACAAACCGCCGGGAACTGAAGATCAGATCGTCACGCAATGGGATGGCCCGACGTGCGAAAAAGTCGGCCTGCTCAAGATGGACTTTTTGGGACTGCGCAACCTTTCGATCATCGAGCGGTGTAAGCTGCTGGTGCGCGAGACCATGAACATCAACGACCAGCGTGCCTGTATCCAGGGTGCGTTTGGTAAAGGTCTTGTCCCTGATTCCCCGCGTGAGTTTTCCGATCAGGGTGATGATTACGATCCACTGGAACTTGAGCGTCTTGGCTTTGAAGATCAGAACGTGCTCGACGCCTTTCGTCGTGGCGAGACGGCAGCAGTGTTCCAGTTTGAATCAGGCGGCTTCCGCAACACCTTGTTGGGCATGAAGCCTGACCGTCTTGAAGACCTGATCGCGGCAAACGCTTTGTATCGCCCGGGCCCGATGGCACTGATCCCTGATTACAACGACCGTAAACACGGCCGTGCGGAAGTGCCTAAGATTCACCCCATCGTCGACGAAATCACCGCTGAAACCTATGGCATCATGATCTACCAGGAACAGGTCATGCTCATTGTCCATAAGCTCGGCGATATCCCGCTGCGTGAAGCCTATTCGCTGATTAAAGCCATCAGTAAGAAAAAAGAAAAGGTCATCAACGCATCCAAGGATCAGTTCCTCATCGGTGCCCAGGAAAAAGGTGTCACCAAGCAGCAGGCAACGGACATCTTCGACAACATCCTCAAGTTCGCAGGCTATGGTTTTAACAAGTCGCACTCGACGGGTTACTCCATCATTGCTTACCAGACGGCTTATCTCAAAACCTATTTCCCCGTGCATTACATGGCTGCGGTGCTTACCTACGAAGCGGTCAGTACCGAGAAGGTCGTTGAATACATCGACGAATGTAAACGCGTACTTCGCCCCAATGGCAACCGTGGGATTGAAGTCCGCCCGCCGTGTATCAATCACTCGGAGGTTGGCTTTACCGTGGTGTACGAAAAGACGGAGCCACATGATCCGAACCACGGGCATATCCGCTTTGGTTTGAATGCTGTGAAGGGTGTTGGTGAAAAAGCGATCACTGCCATTATGGAAGTCCGCGAAAAGGATGGCCCATTCCAGAACCTGTATGAGTTCTGCGAACGCGTGCCTTTGGGGGCGGTCAACCGATCGACCATTGAAGCGCTGATTAAATGTGGTGCGTTTGATACATTGCACTCCACGGATGAACGTGCTGCGATGATGTCTGCATTGGACAACGCGATCAGCAGTGGCCAACGCGCTGCAGCGGATCGCAGTACCGGGCAGATGAATTTCTTTGAGTCCTTTGCAGAAAGCGCCCCAGCTGAAACGCAGCAGCAGACCAACTCGACGCTGCCCAGTTGTGAGCCATGGACCACACAGGAAATTCTGACCCACGAAAAAGCGGTGCTCGGTTTTTACGTTTCGTCGCATCCGATGGATCAATTCAAGGATGAGCTCGAACGCTTCAGCACCATCACTGTTGCAGGTATCAAGGAACTTAAATCCGACCTGGAAGTGGTGCTCGGTGGCATGCTCACGCGCGTGCGCCCGACATTTGTGAAAAACGGTCGCAGCGCAGGCCAGAAGATGGCGATGATCACCATCGAAGACAAAACCGGCTCGATTGACGGGGTGGTCTTCTCCGATGCCTACGCGATTGCAGCGCCGCTTTTGCAGGGCGATGCCATCGTGCTTCTCAAAGGCAAGGTCGATCGTCGCCGCGAAGAGCCCAACATCATTGTCAATCAGGTCATCCCGGTCCGCGAAGCAGCAACGCAACTCACGCAGGCGGTGACCATTCGACTGCGCAACCGCCCCAATCCCGAGGCTGCTGCAACCGGTGCTCACCCGTTGACTGGGTACAACGGTGAGTTCAATCAGCTCAAAGCCCTGCTCCACCAATCCCGGGCAAGCAACGGCAACCCGTCCGCCCAGGTTTTCTTTGAAGTCATCGATCAGGGCAAACGTGTGAGATTGCGTGCGAACGGGGTTCGCGTCGGCGTGGATCAGGAATTGCCTGCACGAATTGATACGGTCATGCGGACACCCGGCTGCTGTGAATTGCTTGGTGCGCCCAAGATTTCGGTGGCTGTGAATCGTGTCTCGGAGGAAGATGAGCCCCAGGAAAAACTGGTCACCCAGAGTGCTCAGTCTGAGTTCTGTGACTCAATTGATCGTTATTAAATCTGATTGTTACAACCGTTATCACCGGACCTCTGCCGATATCACGAAATGGTCGCGTGGGCTGGTTATCAATGGTTTATCCACAATTTTCAAGTTACTGTTCCCAGTTGCATCATAGTGACATCTATGTTAGGCCCTTAATGGGCATTTGGGCATTGTAATGAAAAGGTTAGGGTGCAAGGCAAGGTCTTTAATAGACTTGTATAAAGGGTAGGGTAACTGTAGGTCCAATAATCATGACTGTAAATATATCCCTAACCTAGCTTGAATCGTGGGGAAAACGCGTTGATCGGTGTTCATTCAACAGGTTATCCACAGTGCTTTGCTAAAAGGATATAAAAGTCTGTAGTCAGGAATTTTAGAGCGTTGTCCATTCAGACGTAACGGCTGTGGGCACGCCGTCGATGCAAATCGGCACTGACCAAGACACATGTTGTAAAACACGACGCGATCGATGGATTGGATGTGAGCTGGATCAGCTTTCGGTGTGAAGTTCAGCCAGGACAACTGCTTCAATCACGTGTTGGCCGGGGGCAGGTTCACAGGGTTGGACGGTGAAGACATGGTCCTTTAAGCGCTGCTGAATCTTCCAGACCGGCATGGGGTCATTCTCAAACCAACTGATCATCGGGGCAGGCAGCGTTTGGCAATTTGTTTCGGGGCTAGGCATCTTGGAGTTCCTTGCATCAGGTCGCCATAAGCCGTGCGACATGCAAGTGAACAATATGAGTAGGCATCTCGTCAATACGCAGCTGCCTCAGTTCACCGGATTATCACACAAGCGATCCGCTTAACCCATACAAAACGCACAAACTGTCTGCTGGTTTACTTACAGGATAAAACCGTTGTTTGACAAGTTTGGGCGTTACGGGTTATCGGACGCCAATAGCCGATGCGACGGCTAACTGCATTAACTGCTGAGATGCCCGATTCATTCCCGAATGATCAGCCTAATCGCCTGGTCAACTGCTCAAGCAAGGTCGCGGTGACTTCGTCTGCTGAGGGGCGGGCATCGATGACCAGATACCGTTTGGGGTCGGCTTCTGCCTGATCGAGATAGCCTTTGCGGACGCGACGGTGATACTCCTTGCCCTTCTGCTCCATGCGATCGAGCAGGGGGTTTAAGCGTGTCGAAGCAGTCTGTTCATCGACATCAAACACCACCACTAGATCCGGCCAGTAGTCGCCTAACGCGATCTGCCCGACCCGCAGGATATCTGCCACGCTGATGCCGCCTGCGGTGCCCTGGTAGGCCAGGGTGGAGCTGATGAAACGGTCCGCCAGAACGAGCTGTCCTTCGGTTAAGGCAGGTTGGATTTTCTGTTCGATGAGCTGGGCGCGGCTTGCCATGTACAGCAGCATTTCACACTTGGTGACCATCTCCTCGTTGGCCGGGTCCAGCAGGATGTTGCGAATCTGTTCACCGATGGGCGTGCCACCGGGCTCGCGGACTTCGGTGGTCTTGATATCGTTGGCATGGGCCAGATTGATCGTCCGGC
>JBICHS010000722.1:0-12598 GCA_043101135.1 Phycisphaeraceae bacterium JB051 | reverse complement strand
GGCGGTGAGTGGCGGTGATGTGCCAACGGTTGATGGCCATGATAACGTGTCGACGCTGAGCTTAAGGCAGTTTTATGACGAAGTGGCACGACAAGGTGGCTACCTTTTCCGCAAACACGACCCGCGTCCAGGTTGGCAATGACTTTGGCAGGGCATCCAACAAATCAGACATTACATTGATGCCATCGAAAAACTCGGAATGCAATTGACCAAGAGTTGTGTATAAGGGGAAGTCGACACGACGCGGCTCGCCTGCAACGGTTTAAACACAGCGCATAAAAAAACACGGGACACCGCGTGGGTATCCCGTGTGAAGTTCATACGGTCATCGTCCTGAATCTCGCATGGGGTCGAACCTCGTCGCGGCGTAGGTAAGGAATGCGACGAGATTCCAAGGGGTTGAATTATTTGACCTGAATCTTGCGAGGCTTGACTTCTTCCTTCTTGTGCAAAGTCAGATGCAGGACGCCATGCTCCATGGTCGCGTCGACGTTGTTTTCATCGAGCGTGCTGGGCATGGTGAAGCGACGGGTGACTTCGTAGTTGCGTCGCTGGGTCACGTGGGTGGTCGTGCCTTCAGGTTTCTGCGTCGCTTCACGCTTGGCATAAATGGTCAGGACACCCTGTTCGAGGGTGACATCGACCTGCTCATTGGTAAAGCCAGGCAGTTCGGCTTCGACGTGAACCGCGGTGTCGTCTTCATAAACATCCACGGGGTAATCTGTGCCGATGGTGTCGTTGACGGCGCGACCAAACTGTTGGCGGATGAAGGAAAACGGGTCATCGTTAAACAGGCGAGCATCATGAATCAGACGTGTAGGTAACATAGCCGAGCTCCTTTCGTATTGTTTTGTTTGGCTTAGGCCTCGTGGGCCGTTGGCATGTTTTTGTCACGTTCGGTGGTATAAAAAACAACTGGCGTGCCAGAAAGATTCCTGCGTAAGTCCTTATTTTTCGCCTTTTTCATGGGGTTTTTTGACATTTTGACTGTCAGTTTGGCAACAACAGCGGGAAATAGTGCATTTTTGACGCCTGTTGGATCGGCATAAATAATTGTGAACACCAACAGCAACGAACATCCAAACAATTGACATCACTGCCAATGACTGGATAATTTCGGCCTATGAGTAATACACGTGTCGCTATCGTTGGCCCGACGGGTTATACCGGGCTTTGTCTGATCGAACTGCTGGCCAAGCACCCCGCAGCGGATGTCACGTACCTGGCGTCGGCTCGCGAGGAACTGCCGGTGATCTCTGACATTTTCCCGCAGTTGCTCGACCGCCTGCCGGCTGATGTCGCCCAGTGCAAGCCGATCGATCCTGCGAAGATGGCTGACGAAGCGGACGTGGCATTCCTGGCTTTGCCACACATGATTGCGATGCAGTATGTCGGCCCGCTGCTTGATGCGGGACTGAAAGTGGTGGACCTCTCAGCGGACTACCGCATCAGTGATGTGGATCTTTATGAGAAGACCTACGCGACGCCGCATTGCGATGTCGAGAATCTCAAGCACGCGGTCTATGGTTTGCCTGAACTGAATCGTTCCAAGATTGCAGGTGCACATCTGGTTGCCAACCCCGGCTGTTATCCGACGGCAGCGGCGCTGGGCATCGGCCCGCTTTTGGCCAAGGGTTTGGTTGAGAGCTATGACATCATGATCAACGCCGCATCCGGTGTCACCGGTGCAGGCCGTACGCCCAAGCTCATGACGCATTTCCCTGAACACAACGAAGGCTACTGTGCTTATGGCGCGATTGGTGGCCATCGTCATCAGCCTGAAATCGAACAGACGTTGGCGATCATGGGGGGCCAGGAAGCCAGCGTGCTTTTCGTCCCGCATCTGCTGCCGTTGAATCAGGGCATTCTCGAAACCATTTACCTGCAGCCTGCAGCAGATGACATAGAAGAGTCCGAACTGATCCAGGCGATGCATGAAGCGTCTGACGACGAGCCGTTCGTGCGTGTGCGTAAGGATTTGCCGAACGTGAAATTTGTCGCACACACCAACTTCTGCGACATCACCGTACGCATGGTCAAGCGTGAGAGCTTTACCCGCATCGTGGTCATCAGCGCGATCGACAACATGATCAAGGGTGCCTCGGGTCAAGCGGTTCAGAACATGAACATCATGTTCGGCCATGCCGAAGACGCCGGTCTGTTGTAATCACTGGATTGATACTGACATTCCCAAAGCCATCTCGCTCCTGCTGCACGGTTGGGTTCGTCGTAAACAACGCGCATCAATATCAAGGCAACCCGTGCCCCGGGAGGGACACGGCTTTTCACTGCGCTGAAGATACACTGTTAATTCGGTGAATAATGCGTGATGCAATTAAACATCATCATGAGAGGATGTCGCAGATTGATGCAAGGAGTTTGACCTTGCCATCCGCGCGTTTGATGCAGATTTCGTTTTTCTCATCTTTGAAAATCTCAACCGGGCCGCGAGCATCATTGCGGAGTTTGTAGGTGACGCCCATGATGGTGAGCACCGTGCCTGCGTACAGTGTCTTGCGGACGTTCACGTCGATGGTCCGCAATTCCTCGGCTCGTGCGTTAACGCGGAAGTGTGCATCCTTGGCTTTGTTCAGTGGCGTGTCGATATTCATCAATTCGAACATGACTTCCGTCTGACGTTCCTTCATCTCAGCAGTGAGGCGTTTGCCTGCACGGTTGATGATGTCCTGTTCCTCTGCGTACTTCTTGCGTTTTTCTTCTAAATCCGACATAAAGACTTCGAGGTTTTTGAGAATCGGATCGAGCGTTGGGACAGAGCCAATGACCAGGTCTGAACGGACGTTGGCATCGGAGCCGATAATGTCGACGTTGACTTTACCACCAATGACGAGTTTGCCGCCGATGATGAGCCCTGAGGGTGAATCGACACTGCCGATAACAGTGAGGTCACAGTTGATGATTTCCCGATCGACTTTCAGATCACCTTTGATGGTCCCGGAGACGGCATCGAGATATTTCGCATTGAGGTCATTACCGATATTGACGGTTCCCTGTTCGCGGCCTGCCATCCCACCACGGGCGTTAAAATCCTTGCCTGTGATGATGTTTGCCGCTTCAACCAGGCCGTTGACGGTGACGATGCCATCAGCCTTGATAATGAAGTTATCTCGGACACCTTCTGCAACATTCACATCACCGGTGAAATCGATGTTACCGGTGGAGAAGTCGACAAAGCCGTGAACTTCGATGACCTTTCGCACGCAGATGGCGTAATTTGATTTAACGAGGACACCATCTTCCTGGGTGATGAGTTCACCCTTTGCATTGCGCATGATGGTTTCGTCGAATTGCAGATCGTAGGGCTTGCCATCTTTACCCACGAGTGTTTTGCCGTAGACATCACGTCCGTCGGTACCGGGCGTGGGTTCATAGAGGATGCCGACGACGGTGCCTGTTGCGACGGTGGTGTAGATGGAGTCTTCGTAGAAGTTGCGTTTGCCGTCCGGCGTTTGCTCTTCGTCTTCGTCTTGTGCTTGAGGCTTGGGTTCAGGCTGTTTGGGGTTCAGGTCGAGTTTCCATTCGACTTTCCCATCCACACCATCGACGGGGAGCTGGGCGCGTGCGACAACCCCACGGATCGGTTCTGATCCCGGGGTTGGTGCGACATTTTTAGATTGTTCAATGAGTTGATCGACAGCTTTGACAACCGACTCAGTGATTTCGACTTTGGCGTCACGAAGCTTGGCGTGGCAGATCTGTCGGGCCATCTCGTTCTTGCCAAAGGATTGTGGCAGGATCAGTGTGACCTGAGTCCCATCATCAGGAATGATGATTTTCACATCCGCTTGGGAGATCGATTTAGCCATGATCAGTACTCCTGGACAAGTTGACCAAGAGTCCGCCAGACGCCTGATGCAACGCAGTACGTTGCATCATCATCAAGCTGCGGAGACTTCTGCGACGGAGTCCTTGGCGGCACCGGTGCCCTGCTTGAGACCGACTTCGACGACGAAGTGACCGTAATCACATTCGCAGGGGATGTCGATGCAGACGACTTCCTTGGAGCCAAAGACGATGTGGTCTTCACCGACAATCACGGACGGGCAGGTGATGTTGACCTTCTTATCCTGGAATTCGGCCTTGGCGTTGCCGGTGACCATGTTGACCAGTTCGCCGATGGCGTCAGCAAAGTCTTCATGCTCAGGTGAAAGTTCCATACCGACGAACTTAGAAACGCAAGTCACGGCAACAGGTGTTGGGAAGCTTAACACAATGGTGCCTTCCACATCACCTGACATCCCGATGATGCCTGAGACGTCATAGGTAGGCGTGCCTGAACTTTTCAGGGCAGGCTTGCCAATACTGACGTGTGCCTGGAGCATGGTTTCGAAAACATTGGTAATCGACTTGATAAACGGGAGGATATAGGAATGATCCACGTCGATCTCCTTACTTAGGTCGACTGTCCTGGTTAGAGTGGTCCGGTGAAGACACCTTACAATTCACAATAGTGACAAGTCACAAACAAAACCTGTCATTTTGACGTTTACGTTGGTCTGTACCAACGACAACGTTCAGTCTATTTCATCGGGCGAAAAAAAAGGGCGCTTTAGAGCGCCCAGCTATTCTTGGAAATATTTCTGCCAGATTTATGTTTAAAACAAGTTATGCGGCCGTTGCCAGGTCAGCCACAGTGGTACGCTGGAGCTGATCACGCAGCGCATCGGCGGCGGAGGTGCATGCTTCACGCAGGCGTTCGACACCCTGCGCCACGCCTGCCGGGGCACCGTCAATGCGCATCTGGCCACGAACCGGGCCATCAATGGCTTCGACGATCTTGAGCAACGTCACATCATGAGCCGGGCACGCCAGACGGTAACCGCCTGAACGTCCGAGTTGGCTTTCAATGAGATGACCGCGTGTGAGTGCTTGAAGAATCTTCAAAGCGCTGACCGTGGGAATGTTGAGCTTTTCAGCAATGTGACGGGCCTGGAGGTATTCGCCTTCAGGTTGAGAAGCCAGCACACCAAGTGCCAGCGCAGCTTGCGCAGATGTTTTTGACAGTTTCATGGGGACCCACCCTTCTTAATATGAGGTTACAAGTACGTTCAATGCTGTTTTTATCGCACGGGTCATTGCTGGACCCGGTGGACAAGTACGGTGAGTAAGGATGATGGTATTGCCGTACCATCGATAAGGAGGGAAATTGCAATTCCTTCTCACCTGATGAAAATATCGGTCATACCGTTTAAGTTATTGAGTAAACTTGAAGGGTAAATTCGATTTTATTGATTACCGGACCCTGCCATTGAAAATGAACATGGCTCCGTGGTTTTGGGGAGTATTCTGTGACAGTCACCATTGAGTTATTTGCAGTGCTCAGTCAAGCAGTTAACGCACAAAAGGTGTCACTTGAGTTGCCAGACAGCGCGACAGTGGGCCAATTGCTGTCCCTTTTACCAAAGTCGTACCCTCAGCTGACGCCACTACTCGCATCGGTGAGTGTGGCAGTCAATATGAGCTATGCCACCGCTGAAGATGTCCTGTCGGAAGCAGACCAGGTGGCCTTGATCCCGCCGGTGAGTGGCGGGTGAGTCACTGCTGTATGTGTGTCAGGGGGCACCCTTCACAAGATGATGTTGCTCACAGGCATCAATCAGATGCGTTGCGTCAGGGCATCCATCCATCGATATGAATCACACAAACATCTGAGGTGCACCAAGCTCAACATCAGGCCCCAGGGCCATACTCTTACCGGTCTCTATGAGCAAAATGCAGCATGATGCTGTGTGGTTTACGTTGATCTTGAAAATTTTTTGCCCCCACGTCCCAATCCCTTCAAACCGCGATGGATCACGTTAAAACCCACATTTATCACGCTTAGATGAGTTGGGAGCATTGTGCCGAGAAGGCGTCTCCTGCATTTTCTGTCATTTTTTCGTGTCGTAACAGTTAATCCGGTTGTCCAAAGCGACGATGAATACAACGTCGGGTCGGAGGAAATTAATCCCGACATGGAGATATGGAGAAAGCTTATGTCACGTCAGAAAGACATTCTTACGACTGGTGAAGTTGCCAAGATCTGCAACGTTGCTCCGCGTACCGTCAGCAAATGGTTTGATTCAGGCCAACTGCGCGGCTATCGCATTCCCGGTTCCAAAGACCGTCGAATTCCCTTGAGCGCGTTGATCAAGTTCATGAAAGCACACAACATCCCGATGGATGCCCTGCAATCAGGTCGCACCCGTATCCTGATCGTCGATGACGAATCAGAAATCGTGGACGTGCTTCAAAAGGTACTCACCGAACAAGCCAACTACGATGTTGCAGTCGCTCATAGCGGCTTCTCAGCGGGTCTGGAATGTGAAAAGTTCCGTCCCAGCGTCATCCTTCTGGACATGCATCTTCCCGATGTGTCCGGTGAGGACGTTCTCAAACTCGTCCGTGAAAACGGCGATTTGCAGATGACCAAGGTGATTGCCATGAGCGGTAAACTCACCGATGGCCAGGCTCAGCACCTGATGAACAACGGTTTTGATCATTACCTCAAGAAGCCGTTCCATGTTCGCCAGGTCATCGAATGCATCGAAGCGGTTGCCGCAACGATCTAATCATTCAAGTCGAGCCCACAACACCGACAAACCTTGACCTCACCGTGCGGGATGTGACAACCCGCACGGTTTTTTACTGCGCGGCGTTGACTTGAGCCATCTCGCGCCTAGAATGTTCACGTGAACAATTACGAGTGTTCACGTGAACACCAAGCCAAGGCCGATCCAATGTCCGTCACACTCACCAACATTGCCACCGAACTGGGCATCAGTCATATGACCGTCAGTCGCGCCCTCAAGGGTGATCCGGCGGTGGCTGACAAGACGCGCAAGCGCGTCCTGAGTGCCGCGATGAAAATGGGTTACCGCCCCAACGCGTCGGCTCGTTCCATGCGCTCCGGCCGGTTTGGGACACTGGGGTTACTCGCTGGGACGGTCAACAGCTATCTGCCGGGCACACTCATCCGTGGTGTGCGTGATGGCTGTGAATCGTTGGATCTGCATCTGCAGGTCGACTCCATTTCCGATACCCAGGCGACCGACCCTTCGTACCTGCCCCGTTTTTTGCAGTATGCCTGTGTTGATGCTTTGATGATCAGTCACACCGGTTCACATGACCTGCTGACCCAGCTCATCGATCAGCAGCGTTTGCCTGCGGTTTGGATCAACGAGGATCAGCCGACCAACGCGGTGTATCCCGATGAACATGCCGGTGGCAGGATTGCGGCCCAACATCTCATCAATCTCGGGCATCGCAACATCGGCTACTCGGCGGTGCACCTTGTCGATCACTTCAGCACCAAGGCGCGTTTGGATGGCATGAACGCTGCCTTGTCTGAAGCCGGTTTGCCTGCCGCGAAGATGTTTGCTTTGCCCGATGCCGTTGGCAGTGAGATCAACCAGTCCGCCCTGCCGACCATGGTTGAAGCGCTCAAAACAAGCGACCGGCCCACCGCCATCATCTGTCGCGGCCAGGCCGATGCGATGTGCACCTTCGCCGCTGCGATGCAGTTGGGCTTGCGTGTCCCGCAGGACTTATCCATCGTTGCATTTAATGATAAGCCGATTCTCTCGGTGTGTGCCTTGCCGATCGACACGTTGATCATCCCGTTTCTGGAGTTGGGGGTTGAGGTTGCCAAGCTGACCAATCACCTGGCGATGAATCCCGATGAGCAGGTGGCCAGCAAAGTCATTGCCTATGACGCCGTGCAGCAAGCAGGCAGTTCACACCGGGTCGCATCACGTGAAATCTGATTTCGCAATGGAATGAATACCATGAACCATCGACGACACAATCCATCTGTCAACGGCTTTACACTCATCGAACTGCTGGTGGTGATCTCCATCATCTCGCTGTTGATCAGCATCCTGCTTCCGGCTTTGGGTCAGGCTCGCAAGACCGCCAATGCGCTGAAGTGTGCCAACCTGTTGCGTTCGATGGGCCTTGCCAACGTCATGTACTCCAGCGACTTCAAAGACTGGGCTGCCCCCAACTGGTGGCGTGAATCCTCGACCGCATCCAAGCGTTACTTCTTCTTCACCAACTCAGGCATCCATGAACGACTGAGCCTTACTCCAACTGACTACGGCGCACGCTGGTCGCATAGTTTTGCCTGCCCTGAAGCGTCCGCGCTGAACAACAGCACATGGACCAACAGCGATGGTATCCTCATTCGCAGTGTCTACGGCCATAACTATCACGTCGGCTCATATCGCGGCGCAGATAGCAACTGGTCCACCGGCACCATCAGTGGTCTGAAATTTTCCGAACTCCTTGAACCTTCCAAAAAGCTCAACCTTTCTGACGGGCTGGATCAGCAGATCGGCTACACCTACATCAGCAGCTACATTGCCGACACGCCACAGCAAAACAACACACCCGCCTTCCGTCATCTGGGGACGACGCATAACGCGGTGTTCTTCGATCAACACGTCTCACGCGTCAGCCAGAAAGACTCACAGGCCGCCCCGGACATGTGGTATTTCAACTAACGCTCCCAACATTCGTAAACAACAAATTGAGACCCATCATGCATCAACGAATTACTTTCTTCGTCACACTGCTCTGCGCTTTTTGCTTTGGCTTAAGCCAATCGGCCAGCGCCCAGACCACGCTCTTTGAGAATGCTGATTGGCTCAAACTCCAGCAATCCAATGGCGATCAAACCATTGCCAAAATGCAGTGGATCAACACTGATCATCCCAAGTTCAACAAGGCCGTGCGTATGGACAGCAAACAGGCCATGCGTCACAGCTACAACATCCAATTCGACATCGATATTCACCAGCCCATCGGCAAAGGTGATGTGCTCATGCTTGATGGCTATATCCGACTCGTCCAAAGCAAAGCAGAGTCCGGCGAAGGTCTGATTCAAGTGCAGGTTCAACGCAATCACAAGCCCTACACCAAGCTGCTCATGATGCGTTTGCCACTGACCGACACCAATTGGCGTCGCGTGCAGGTGCCGTTTGTGAGTAAGGAGGCATATAAAGCTGGTCAAACCAATGTCTGTCTGTGCATTGGTGACTATGTTCAGACGATTGAAGCTGGCGGCTTCACACTGATGAACTTGGGAAACAGCGTGGATGTGCAAAGCCTGCCGAGCACCGAACGCAATCGCCTGATGAGTTACGAAGGCCGTGAACCTGACGCTGCCTGGCGGGAAGTTGCTGCCAAGAATATCGAAAAGCTCCGCAAAGGTAATCTGAAAATCACCGTCACCAATGCTGCAGGCAAGCCGATCCCCGGCGCGACCGTTGATGTGCAAATGACACAGCACGCGTTTAAATTCGGGACTGCGGTGCACTCATCCATTTTCGATCCCTACGCAAAGTTTTGGACCAGTCGCCCCGATGACACGCAAAAATTTCTGCAGATCGTCAAAGACAACTTCAACATCGTCACCCACGAATCCAACCTCAAATGGCCGCGTTGGATCGAGCCCGCTCGTCGTAAGGCTGCGGACAAACTCATCGACTGGTTGATGGAAAATGACATCGCACTGCGCGGCCATGCCATGGTTTGGCCCGGTTGGTCGCATGGCAAATACCCGCATGTCCCCCAGCATATCGTCGAGCTGACCAAGGACCCTGCCAACCGGGACAAGGTCGCGCAGATGGTGCTCGACCACATCACCAACATCGGCCAAATCTACGGCGAGAAAGTCACCACCTGGGATGTCATCAACGAACCCACACTCAACGATGATCTGACACGCTATCTGGGTGGCGATGACATCTTCATCGACTGGTTCAAGGCTGCGCGAAAAGCCGCACCCAACGCACGGCTGGTGCTCAACGAAACCACCGGCGGGACCGTTGTCTCCGATCAATATTTTTACAGCCTGATTAAAAAACTCGTTGACAACGACACGCCCATTGATGCCGTCGGATTTCAATCGCACTTCGGCCAAACCAGTATCGGCATCCCACAATTCCTCGAATTACTCGATAAGTATGCAGCATTGGGTTTGATGGTGGATATCAGCGAGTTTGATATCGAAGGCTACGATGCAAAGTACCGTGCAGACTACACGCGCGATTTCATGACCGCCTGCTTCTCACATCCAGCAGTGGACACCTTCATCGTCTGGGGCTTCTGGGCTCAACGTCATTGGCGTCCCGAACGTGCCATGTACGACAAGGATTGGAACATCACCCCCAACGGCAAAGCATGGTTGGACCTGGTCAAAAACCAATGGTGGACCAACCAAACCGGCAAGACCAATGACAACGGTGCATACCAACTGCGTGGTTTTAACGGCAAGTATCAAATCACTGTCACCACCCCCAACGGGAAAACGGTCAAACAACCAATCAATCTCACACGCGAAGGTCAAACCGTCGTGATCAAAGTGACACAATAAGTTGACAACCTGAGCTTTGAATCATTGCATGCACGATAGAAAATCCACGTCCATCCTGCTGCTACTTGTTTGAGATTCAGCATGCTTCTGCATGTCATATTCGATTTCGTCATTCCCGACTCCCGGGGGCGGGGAGTGACGGTGAGTGGAGATTAATTGGTTGAAACGCTCTAAACGCGACGTCATAGCACGTGTCGATGGTGGGTCTCGGTTTGGCAATTCATGCTGTGAGCTACTGTGACAAACAACAACGCGCATAAAAAAACCTCGCCTGGACAAAGGAGTTCAGGCGAGGCTTTACGCGATGATGAGGATGGGTTTAGCCAATCACATCATGCATTCGCGCCAACCAATTGGGAAGCTACCTGTCCCGGTGCGGGAAGTTCAGAGTAGCCCATGAGGTATTCGTCGATGCTCTTGGCAGCGTTGCGACCTTCAGCGATGGCCCAGACGATCAGGGACTGACCGCGGCGACAGTCACCTGCAGCAAAGACGCCGGGGATGCTGGTTGCATGGCTGCCGAAGTTGGCCTTGATGTTGGAGCGTTGATCTGATGCCAGACCAAGCTTTTCGGTGATCATCTGTTCAGGACCGAGGAAGCCCATGGCCAGGAAAACGAGGTCTGCTTCGAAGACCTGTTCGGTGCCTGGGATTTCGGAGAACGGTGCTTTGCCATCGGGCTTGGACCAGTCAACGCGGACAGTCTTGATGCCCTTGACGTTGCCGTTGCCATCGTCGATGAACTCCTTGGAGAGGATGGCATATTCGCGCGGGTCGGCATCGAACTTGGCAATGGCTTCCTGGTGACCGTAGTCGGTACGCATGATGCGCGGCCAGGTCGGCCAGGGGTTGTTCTCTGCACGATCGGCTGGCGGCTGGGGCATGAGTTCGAAGTTCGACAAGCCCTTACAACCATGACGGATCGAGGTGCCCAGGCAGTCGTTACCGGTATCACCACCACCGATGACGATGACGTTCTTGCCACGTGCGTCGATGGGCGGTTCAAAGCGGTCTGCGTAGTTGGCGTCGACCAGAGCCTTGGTGTTGCCGTGCAGGAACTCCATGGCAAAGTGAATGCCGTTAAGCTCACGCCCGGGGATCGGCAGGTCACGACCCTTGGTGGCGCCGGTGGCGATGAGCACGGCGTCGAAGTCTTCGACAAGCTTCTTGGGGTCGATGTACTGGATGTTTTCGTCTTTGGGACCGACACCTGCGGGGGTGGCTTCATCACCGCCGACAAAAGCATTGGTGACAAACTCGACACCGGCTTTGGCCAGTAGTTCCACACGACGATCGACGATTTTCTTGTCGAGCTTCATGTTGGGAATGCCGTACATCAGTAAGCCACCGATGCGGTCGTGACGTTCATAGACGGTGACGGTGTGACCAGCTTTATTCAGTTGATCGGCAGCAGCCAGACCCGCGGGGCCGGAACCGACGATGGCAACTTTTTTGCCGGTGCGGCTGATCGGGGTGTTGGGGGTGACCCAACCCTTTTCAAACGCGGTGTCGATAATGAACATTTCCTGATCTTTGATGGTCACAGGCGGTTCGTTGATGCCCAGCACGCAGGCGCCTTCGCAGGGTGCAGGACAGACACGACCGGTGAACTCGGGGAAGTTGTTGGTCTTGTGCAGACGATGGATGGCTTCCTCGAACTTGCCGTTGTAGACCAGATCGTTCCACTCGGGAATGAGGTTGTCGATCGGGCAACCGTTATCCGACTGACAGAACGGGATGCCACAGTCCATGCAGCGAGCGCCCTGGGTCTGACGATCCAGCACGTTCAATGGCAAGGTGAACTCATCAAAGTTCTTCACACGCTGCGTCGGATCAGCGTAGGGATTCTTGTTGCGTTGATACTCTTTGAAACCGGTGGGCTTACCCATGGGTTTATCTCCAATTCAATTTATTTTTTACCGCAGAGACGCAGAGGACTCAGAGTTCGGAGAGAAAGAACTTTTCTTTCCCGAATTCTGATTTTCGTTGTCTCTTTGGTAACTGATTTATTGTCTTAACTCTCTTAGCTCTGAGTGCTCTGCGTCTCTGCGGTAAAACTGTTTTGTCTTACGCGTCGGAGGTTTCCAGTTCCTGGTCCTTGGCTTTGCGTTCGTTGAGGATACGCTTGTAGTCACGGGGCATGACCTTGATGAACTGCGGTAACAGGTCATCAAAACGATCCAGAACATCTGCAGCCACCGTGGAGCCGGTGTACTGTTT
>JBICHS010000721.1:0-4872 GCA_043101135.1 Phycisphaeraceae bacterium JB051 | reverse complement strand
GGCGATGCGTGTCTGGTCACTGCTGTGGGAAAATTCGAGAATGCACTGGCTGATCTTCGAAGCCCGTTGACAACCCGCAAATGCTTTTTCCAACGCCTTGCGCGTCAGGTTGGCATCATCCGGGCGGTGCATGGCCAATTCGGCGTAACTCATGATCGGCGTGAAGATATTGTTGAGCTCATGAGCCACAATGGAAGATAACGTCCCCAGGGTTGTCAGCCGGTGAGACCGCGTCAACGATTCACGAACCGATGTGAATTGCCTCTCCAACTGCTCGAAATGCTCAAGCAGCTGCTCAATCCCCGCCAATTGATCGGTGTCGGACATCATTACCGGATCCGAAAGTGGTGTGCTCATAATGCAACTAGTATCGGCGTCCAAGTCTCAATGACAACATTGCGTTGTGAGGCGAAGACTTATCGGGCGCCAAGGGCACTCAAACGTACGATTTCAACGCCCTGCCAACAAACGGAATCTCAAATGAATTCCGATAATGTTCTCAAGCTTGTCATCCGGTTGAGTATTGCTTCAGTAAAATATTTTTACCATAGAGGCCGCGCAGAGCACGGACAGCGTGATCTTTCATGGTTAAAGCCTATTTACGCACTGGACGGTTTGGTGTTATTGCTCTCACAACGTCCCTGGGACTGAAGTCCCAGGGCTTTAACCCGTCAGTTAGCAACTTGGCGTTGATTTTAATCAACATCCGAGGATGCTTAACAGGGGGGGTTAAATATTGATCTGTTGTGTTTGTGATGGTGATCTTGGGATTTCACCTGCACCAGATTCACATTTGGTGCTCAGCTATTTGAGTTCATGAGCATTCTGAAAGATGTTATGCACTAATAGGAATGGTTATCACACCTCAATAACACGTCCGGACTGGTTTCAATGAGGCTATTGAGATGTTTTCTCCTCTGTGCTCTCCGTGTCCTCTGTGGTGAAAATGCCTTGTCAAAGCAAACCGGTTCCACGTGGAACACCGGTTTGGCGTCAGCAGGCGGTCTCGTGAAATCGCAATTGTGAGAATATTTGACCTGTTCCACGTGGAACCGGTTGCGGGAGGGGGGATAGTTATTAGACTTAAGAACTCTTGGATAAAGGAGTATTCCATGGCTGAATCGCGCGCACGTTCACCCCGTCTGGGTCGAGGTCTTTCCGCATTATTATCTCAAAATGTGCAGGTTCAACCCCCTGCTGAGGCTGAAAACGACGTTCAGGAGGTTGAAAATAGCCCTGAAACCGTCGAAACAGCCGAAAATACGCCTGAAATCAAGCCAACAGGTGATGCTGTGGTGTATTTGCCTATCAAGCAGATCGTCCCGAATCCGGATCAGCCGCGTAAGCATTTTGATGATGAAGCCTTGGCAGGATTGGCTCAATCCATCAAAACCGATGGCATCATGCAGCCGGTGATCGTTCGCCCTGGGGTTGATGACACATACCAGATTGTCGCAGGCGAACGTCGGTGGCGGGCCTCCCAGCTTGCTGAACTCCAAACCGTGCCAGCCATCATTCGTGAACTCACCGATCAGCAAACCGCTGAGTGGTCCCTGATCGAAAACCTCCAGCGTGAGGATCTCAACCCAATCGAACGTGCCAAGGCGTTTGATAACCTCATCAAGCAGTTTGAACTCAGCCATGCCCAGGTTGCTGAGCGCGTCGGCATTCAGCGTTCGACAATCAGCAATTACCTCCGCTTATTGGACCTGCCAGCTGAAGTTCAGCAATTGGTTTTGGATGGCAAGCTCTCCAACGGCCAAGCCAAGACCATTGCAGGCTTATCCGACCCGAATCAGCAATTGGATTTGGCGAAAAAGGCGATCGCCCAGAGTTTGAGTGTGCGGGCGCTGGAAAAACTCGTTGCAGAGATGAACGAGAAGACGGAAAAGGGTGATACGGTGACGTATGACCCGGACCAGATCACATCCCTGGGTAAACGGGCACACATCCTGGACCTGCAGCAGCAGATCAGCCAGCAACTGGGGACCAAGGTCATCATCAAGCCCGGCCGAAAAAAGGGCAGCGGTTCACTGGCGCTGGATTTCTATTCACTGGATCAATTCGACACCTTCCTGCAAAAATTGGGCGTCGACCTGGCAGACTGATTCGTCGCTGTTGCATTTGTGACGAGATGGCTCAAGGCATTTTTTTTAGCCACAGATGCACACAGATGAACACAGATAAAGGCAATGCAATTGGGCAGTCGTAGAGAGCCTCTCAACATTTTTGCTGATAAGAGCAGTCTTGAGAATTAAGGATTTATCTTCCGTCAATCGTGCACAGACGAGAGGCCAGTGGAATCTGCAGGGGCGCGCACCACTTTAAAAACGACAAGGCAACCCGTGACTCAGGAGAGTCACGGCTTTTGTGGTGAATACACAAAATACAGTGTCTTATCTGTGTGTATCTGTGTTCATCTGTGGCAAAAAATGCCTTGAACACGGATGTATCCGCAAGACCTTGCACACCCTAACCGTCTGTATAGCAAACACTTAAACCACTTTCACAGCAACATAAACCCTTAACCTGAAACAGGTTGCTGTTGTGTCATGCAGTGCAGGCTGCCCATGCCGATGATCAGCCACTTGCCCGGGATCGGGTGGATGCGGTAGCCGGGCATGGCCTGTTCGAGGGCCTTACAGGCAACATCGTCGGTGTTCTGACCATAGGTTGGGAGGAAGACCCCGCCGTTGGAGATCAGGAAATTGGCATAGCCCGAGGGCAGACGTTGGACGCCCGGTTCCACGCCAAAGACATCTGGGTAGTCGTACTCCATCACTTCAGGGACCGGCAGTTCCACGAGGTTAAACAGGTTCCCATCCTGATCGCGCGCGGTCTTGAGGTAATCCCAGAGCACTTCCAGATGCTCATGATCCGGGTGAGACCTAGGAGCACGAATAGCAGCGATCGTATCCTCAGCAATGAATCGGCAGAAGGTGTCGATATGCCCGCCGGTGTCATCACCAGCCAGGTGAATGTGGGGGGTCCAGAGGCAGTGACGGGTGCCAAGTGCCTGATGTAAAGTAACTTCGGCTTGTTCCGTGGATATGTACGGGTTTCGCGTCGCAGTGGTCAGGCATTGTTGCGGGGTCATGACAGTCCCCTTGCCATTGACTTCAATCGCACCGCCTTCGAGCACCATGTGATGGACCCAGATGGGGATATTGAGCGTGCGGGCGATGTGCTGAGGGACCAGATCGTCCTGGTCATACGGGCCGTAATCCGTACCCCAGCAGTTAAAACGAAAGTCATGCAGGGCTCGTTTGCCTTGGTCATCAATGACGAACACCGGGCCGTAATCACGAATCCAGCTATCGTCGGTTTGAATGCCAAATTCTGCACATCGCAGGGGGGGAGTATGCTCTGAGAGTTTATCCAGAAAGTACGCAAACTCTTTTTGCGCTTTAACTAACGTCTCACCGGGCCAAGTGTTGGCATTATGTGGCTCACTAACCCACACACCATCATGCGGCTCCCATTCGGCAGGCATGCGAAAGCCCATATCAACAGCCGTCTGGGCAGGGCGGTCAAGCAGGTGGTGATCAGCGATCAGGTCATGGTGTTGCATCATGGGCGTATGATATCCATTGTGGAGGCAAGTTGGTGGTGGCATTTGATGATGAACTTGGATTTCACACCAGGGAGCTTCGCCCCCCGGACCCCCTTGCCAGGTCGGGGTGTCAGGGCAAGTTGTGTTGCTGTATTGCATTTAAACGAATTGCAGACAGAGATGAGATGGGGCACTGCCCCAAACCCCGCCAGCGTTCCGCCGCTGGATCACGTCCCCCAGGAAGGGCTGGCCTTTGCTGTATGGTATTCGTGAATTGAACTGGTTAATCGGATATCTGTCTGATCACCTGCACGCTTGGTATGTACATCGTCCGATTATCACGTTGTGAGATGATGTTCTGAATCAATCGAATAACCCCAGATCCAGGGGCTTCCGGGAAGCTTCCGGGGGCAGCGATCCAACGGCTGCCTGTTGGCGGGGTTTGGGGTGGAACCCCATCGCAAATTTCTCTTCCATCATTTGAATGCAACACACCTACGCAACTTGCCATAGTACTTTAATCCCGCAAGGGGGGCCGGGGGGCGAAGCTCCCTGGTATGAGAATAAAATAGACATCACCCGCACCTTCGCCGTCTTATCCCGTCGATCTCCAACTCTTTGCAGACAATACACTCGTCTTGTCATACAATGAGCCGAACCCGTGATCATCACCATTCTTTAACACCGGGAGCTCGACGTTGCCTTTTTTGTTTATCCAGACCCCTGATAATCGTCGGCTGTTGAAATTGCCGACGCATAAGACCACCATCGGTCGTGCCAAGAGCAACACCGTGACCATTGATGATGATTTCTCCTCACGCGTTCACTGCACCATTCAACAAGTCGACGGCCGATACATTCTCCAGGACAACGGCTCCCGCAACGGCACGAAGATCAACGGCCAACCCATCGACTGTCCCATTCAGCTCGGTCGCAAAGGCTACTTCCAGATCGGTCAGACGCAGTTCATGTTCAGTATTGACGACCCGCGACTCGATCCTGATTGGTTGAGTAAACCTGCAACCGTTGTCCCCGAACCCGCGACTGCCATCCCGGCTACAGCCACCGCGGGAGGTAAAACCGGCATCACCCCCGATGCGCTGTTTAATCACCTCAAGTATCAACCGCAAGCTGATGTCAACGACGTCTCCACGGACCCATTGCTCGATGCAGATGACGATGACGATTCGCAGACGCTTGATGATAATGCGATGTTCGACCCAGATGCTGCTGACAAGATGACGGATCCCTTCGCGGTTCTGCGTCGCTTCATCAAGCCCAACCGCGGTCGCCTGGATTTTCAAGTCAACCAGATCAGC
>JBICHS010000720.1:0-14883 GCA_043101135.1 Phycisphaeraceae bacterium JB051 | reverse complement strand
CTTGATGGATGGTCATGAAAATGGCGATCTCAAGTCGATGGTCTCCGGCACACTCGAAGCCTTCGAAGGTGTCGAAGCATTGATTACTCCCAATCAGGACTTGGTCTTTGCCAACATCCCCGCGGACGCCAAGGAAGACTTCGTTGCCAAGCTCGAATCCTATGGTCACGGCAAGCGCAACGGCAAGACCTACTCCAAACTCCGCGTGCTCTCTGGTGCCTGCGTCGGTCTTCCCACCTGTCGTTTGGCCACCGCGGACTCTGAACGCTACGAACCCAAGCTCATCGACCAACTCGAAGAACTCGGCTACGGCGATACCTGCGAATCCATCGGCATCACCGGCTGCGAACGTCAGTGTTTCCGTCCTGCAACCAAGTCCATCGGACTCCTCGGTCAAGGCCCGGGTCGTTACTCCATCAAACTCGGTGGCAGTGAAGACGGCTCAACGCAGGGCCAATACATCAGTGATGGCGAACGCTGGTATTTGGCACAGGTGACGGATGATGTCCTGCCACAGGTGCTTGGTCTGATCATTGACCATTACAAGGAAAACCGCAAAGACGAAGCTGAAGGTATGGGCGCATTCCACCAACGCATCGGCATGAACGCCATCATCGACATGCTTAAAGCCAATGAGCTGACCGCACCGCTGATGGAAAAAACCCGTCCCGCGCCGTACGCCCCGGTCGAAGCTGCGGACGTGTTGCACTAACACACATTGTTATTAAGGCAATTTTTACCGCCAAGACGCCAAGAACGCCAAGTTAAGAGAGAATAAGAATTGATTTTTTTACTCTCTTCCGATCTTGGCGCACTTGGCGTCTTGGCGGTTTATTTTTTTTATTTGATTTAGCCTATAATTCTCACCATGACCGACACCACTGCCAAAGGTAAACCGCGTCCCGCATTGTTTCGTGCGTTGGGCAAGAACGAACCGCCGACTCAAATCACAGCCGATGGGCAGCGGTACGTGCAGGTCAAGATACTCAAGCATGATTCGTGGGCTGCGACAGGTCTTTATGCTGGCGATGATGACGCAGGCAATCCGGGGGCAGGGCAGAAGATCATTGCCAAGTTCAACCGCCAGCAGTCCATTCTCGGCTTTCCCATGAAATGGTTGGGGCTCATCCTTGCCAGCGGTGAACATACCATCATGAAGGTGATGGACGATGAGCCGACCATCGCTCACAGTTTTGATGTCATTGAGGTTGATGGCAAGCAGGTTCATCACGTCGCTGCACACAAGTACATCGATGGTCATCCACTGACACCCAACGATCGCGTGACGGATGAATTTTTCCCAACGCTCAAAGCGGTACTTGAGAAATTGCATTCACGTGGCATTGCTTACGTGGACATGAACAAGGCTGAGAACGTGATCGTTGGTGATGATGGTTTACCGCACCTGATTGATTACCAGATCAGTTTCATGCTCCCCACATGGTGGCCGGGGAATTGGTTTGGGACGAAGGTTTTGCTATGGGTCTTACAGCAGTCAGACATGTATCATTTGATGAAGCATTGGATTCGCTACCGCCCCGATCAATTACCTGAGGATCAGCGAGATATCAACAAGCACCGCCCGATCTGGATTCGCGGTTGGCGATGTCTGGCAACCCCGTTCCGTGAGACGCGTCGTCGGTTCCTGGTGCTCGTGGGCGTCCGCAAGGGTAAAGGCAAGTCGGTCACTGAGCATGCCCCTGAGGACGCGGTGCAGCGTCAGATGAATCAGGCAAAGTCATCAGAAAACACATCCGCCTAATCATTTTGAAATAACTGCATGTTAGTCTCCAAAGGTCGATATCAATTACGATCACGGAGACTGTTGCGATGCAGATGGAAATTCTTGATGCTGGTGGAAATGTGACCCACGTGAAATTGCTTGGCTCGATGGATGCCAACGGTGCGTATGAAAACATCATGCGGTTTGAAAACGTGGTGACCTCGGCACGTGAGCATGCACTGGTGGATATGTCCGGTTTGTCCTTTATCAGCTCCATCGGCATGAGCGCCTTCGTCGAATCCGCCAAAGCTTTGCGACGCACCGCGCACAAGCTCGTTCTCTACGCTCTACAGCCCAACGTCAAAACCGCCTTGCAGACTGCCGGGCTGGATAAGCTCATGGTCCTGGCGGATGACATGCAGCAGGCGCAGGATGTTTTGGCCTAATCAAATGCTAACAATAAGTTGATACGATTCTCATCTGGTTTGAATCATCTATTAAAAATCAGATGGAGATATCTCTATGCAAATGCAGGTCATTGACCGTCCTGATGGGCTGACGCATATCAAGCTCGTTGGCTCGTTGGACATCGGGGGCACCGGTGAAATCGACATGAAATTCCAGGGCGCGGTGACTTCCGCTCGCGAACATGCGCTGGTGGACATGACCGAAGTGGACTTTATCAGTTCACTGGGGATGCGCATTTTCGTGGAGTCTGCCAAGGCACTGATGCGTACGGATCACAAGCTCATACTCGTTGGCTGTCATCCCAATGTGAAGATGGCTTTGAACCATGCCCGTCTTGAGCAGTTGATGCAACTGGTTGAATCTGAAGATGATGCATTGGCGGTCCTTGCTTAAGACCTGACACAAAAACAACAACACCCAGACCAAGGGGTCCAAACGCAAACGGGATGCGACCTTAACAGGCGCATCCCGTTTTGCTTTGATGGCTAGGTGTCACATCTCAGTCACACCCGCGTTTTACTATTCGGTTATCAAGATCAGGCAACGCGATTCCGCTTGGGACGCATGCCGATCATCAGGGCGCCGACAGCAAGCAAGCTCATCGAAGCCGGCTCGGGAACGGTGACGGTGTCGAAGGTGACACTGCCGATCGCGCCGGAGCCTGAAAAGTTGACGACAATTTGATCGAAGGTCAGGTCGCCGAAGAAGTCTGAGGAAAGTTCACCGTACCCGTTGTCACCAAGGATGCCGATGCTTAGTGAGCCTAACCAGACATTGTCCAGATACAAATCAAAACCTGTGCCGCGTTCTTCAATGTCCAGAAAGTTGACATCGACGGTTCCGTATTGGTCTTCATCGAAAGTAAAGGTGATTGAACCGGGATTGGTTCCTGCCTGATCGTTGGGATCATCGACAAGACCGTCGGAGTTGCTGTCGGTGATGTAGCTTGGTAGGATCAGGACGTTATCCAGATCAGCACTGTTGTTGTAACCGGGTGTTGCCAGGTCACTGTCGTTGCCGGTGGGATTGGCGGTGTCGAAGGTGATGGCATAGTCCGGGCCGTACTTGTTGTACGCGGAGATGTTGATGCCCCAGTTGGCATACTCATTGTCAATGAACTGACCGGCCTGGATGGCATTGCCGTAGCTGTCGGTGTCAAAATCCAGAACGAGTGCAGCCTGTGTTTTCTGGCTCATCATGACGATGGTCAGCAGGGCAATGAACATGGTTGTGAGTTTGGTTGTTTTCATCGTAGACCCCTTTGTGTTGGTGTTGTGAGAAAGAGATCACGAGAATGCTCATGTGTCGGATGACTTGAGTGATGTTTGTGATTTTGTCTCTGTTTTTCAGGGGTGTTTTTGCACGATCGATACAAACGTCACAAGCTGGTGTTCAGGTCAAACGCGAAGGTTTCACGCTGCTATCGGCGCATAAAAAAAGCGTGATGCCGATCACATCACGCTTCTCTGATCGCAGGACTGTTTAAGCATGTCGCGTACTGTTTCCCCTGACGCAGACATGCCCATGGGTTGGCAGTCCTTCATGATTTGTTTTTAGCGCCACTGGTATTCGCTGTAGTCCGGCTGGCCGTTGACGCAATCCAGACAGTCGCGCTTGACCACAACCGGCGCCGGTGCCGGGGCAGGTGTCGGTGCAACGTAGGCAACCTTCTTCTGCTCACAGGGCAGGCAGTTGGATACAGGCTTCACAGCAACCGGAGCGGGTGCCGGTGCAGGTGCACAATCCACTGGCTTGGCGTTCTCGCATGGCAAGCAACGCAATGATGTTTTCTGGGTGCAAGTACAACCGGTAATGAACACGAGCCCCAGGACCCCAAAGACGGTAAGGATGAGTTTTGCTTTCATAGTGATCAAGCTTTATCCCATGGTTTGGGGCGATGCGTGATCAAAATGAATTTTTTTGTTTGACGACTGCGGACTGCTGTCGGTTGTGCAGCTTGTATCAATTGACAGGTGTTCAGGGCGTCGCTTGGGGGGTTGCAGCAAGTGTTTCACGTTGGAGCATGGTCTGCAGGTCAGACAAGGCGCGTTCGACCCACTGCAAATTGCCCGTGAGTTGGCGATGCATGGCTGAAGATAATGACGCATCCGTTTTGGCCAATGGCAACTGCTTGAGGACCTGTGACAGGGCGATGATCTCCGTTGCCCAATCCGGGAGATTGATCATGCGCTCAATGCGTTCCTGGCCGTAAAGCTCAACGAGTTGCTTGTGCATCGACTTGGCTAACGCGTCCAGTTCCGTGAGGTGATAATTCAATTGAACCACCGCTTCCTGCGGGATCGTGGACATGTCCAGCATCGCCTGGGCGTTGATCATCTCCGCTTCCACACTCGCTGCCTGACGTGTCAGCGATTGGAGCGTTGGCATGGTATCCACCGTTGCCTGATCGTAAAGCCCCGCAGCCGTTCGCGCATGCAAGGCATATTCAGGCATCGGACGCAGGGTGTAGATGATCACACCAATAGCCAAAGCCGCTGCAATTTTGATTAAACGTTGCGTGTTTACCATATCTCTCTCGTTTCCCTGGAATCCTGTCACACTCGATATCGACCGATTGGCTTGTCTGGTCAAGTTCCATTGACGGTTATAACGGAAAAAACACCTGTAACCTTTGCTCGCTTATCGGCCATCAAACACAGGGTGTGATAAGATGAGTCACTGCAAGCTATGCAATAAAGGATTGGATCATGACCGAACGATTGCGATGGGGCATCATGGGAACCGGCAACATTGCCAACCAGTTCGCCCAGGGACTCGCCGGCTCATCTCGCGGGAAGCTCACCGCTGCCGCATCACGCACGCAGGCGTCCGCTTCAACCTTCACCGACAAGCACGACGCCAAGGCCCATGCCTTTGAAGGCTACGACCGATTATTGGACTGTGCGGATGTCGACGCGATTTACCTGGCGCTGCCCAATCACATGCACATGCAGTGGACGCTCAAAGCATTACAAGCTGGTAAACACGTTCTCTGTGAAAAGCCGATTGCCAACAATGCCCAGCAGGCCGCCGCGATGTTCGAGCAAGCCAAGGCGTCAGGCAAGGTGTTGGCTGAAGCGTTCATGTACCGCAGTCACCCGCTGCATCATGCAGTAGCCCAGCAGATTGCCGAGGGCGCCATTGGCAAGATTCAAGCCATCCGCACCAGCTTCTGTTTCAAGGTCGCTAAACCTGAAGGTAACATCCGATTCAGCCGTGCTTGCGCCGGTGGGGCATTGATGGACATCGGCTGTTACTGCGTGAATTTCTCACGTCACTACATCGGCTCTGAACCGCAGGCCGTCCACGCAACGTCGCGGCTTAACGATGATGGCGTGGACATTCTCACCAGTGGTACGATGCACTTTGCTGAGGACATCCTTGCAAGCTTCACCTGTGGCATGACGCTTCACGCTGACAACGCGGCTTACATCTGCGGTGACGAAGGCTACATCACCATTCCCATTCCCTGGAAACCACCAGCCGAACAGGCGACCTACACGCTTAACCGTGGCACGCCGCCGCGTATGGACAAAGGCGCTGCCGCCGCCGGTCCCATGTCCAAGGAAGTTGCCGTCGATGCCGGTCGCCCGTTGTATGGCATGGAGGCTGATGACTTCGCTGCGGTGGTCATGGATGGCGCTTCACCGATCATCACTGAAGAAGACACCCTCGCCAACATGCAAACCCTCGATGCGCTGCGTGAATCTGCAGGCGTGATTTTTGACGGAGAAGAAGCATGACTCTGAAAGTTGCACTGGCCTGTGATCATGCCGGCTTTGGGTTACGTGAACAAGTTCTCACGCAATTGGCTGAACTGGGCGTTGAGGTGCTGGATCTTGGTGCCTGTGAATATGATGCCAGGGACGATTATCCTGACATCGGTAAACGCATCGCCACAGCCATTGCTTCGAGGCAGGCGGATCGCGGCATCATGCTCTGTGGCACAGGTGTCGGCGCGGTCATCGTTGCCAACAAGTTCAAGGGCGTTTACGCGTGTCTTTGTCATGATCCCTATACCGCAGCTCAGGGCGTGATCAACAATGACATGAACCTGCTTTGCATCGGCTCACTGACCATTGGCAAAGCGATCCTCGGGCAGGTCGTTGAGGCGTATGTCACTGCTCGGTGGGGCGAGATTCCCCGCCATGCCAAGCGTCTTGAAATGATTCACGAACTCGAAGATCAGAACTTTGCGTTATGATCCAGTTCACTGCGTCCTGCTGATGCCCCACACAACCCGCTGCCCAAAGAAAAACACATGTCCGATCAAGACAAAATCAATAAGCCATTGGCCATCATCACCCGCACCGTCATCGGTTTGCTGACGCTGCTTTTTGCCTTTGGTATTGCCGGCTATCTCACCCATACCGCGCCCGAGATTGAGCAGACCCCACAGGATCAGCACCTGCCCAAGATTCAGGTCATCAAGGCCGCGCCCGTTGCAGTCCGCCTGCAATGGTCAGGCTACGGGACCGCCATTGCCATGGATCGCTCGGATGTTCCATCACGTGTCAACAGCACCGTTGCGTTCATTCCTGAATCGCTCCAGGCAGGTGTCTCCGTCAACGCTGGTGATCTCTTGGCCCAGCTTGATGACAGTGATTTTCTGCAGCAGCAGCAGATCGCCCAGCAGAACATCACGCAGATCAAAGCCAACCTTGCCAAACTCGATACCGAGGAGAGTTTCCTGCGTGAACAGAAGCTCCTGGATGAAGCGGATGTCGACTTGGCCAAACGTGAATGGGATCGCGTCAAGGATCTCTTTGACCGCAAGGCAGGTACGCAGCAGGATCTTGATCGCTCGCATCAATCCTATCTCACCCGCCAACGTGCCTTGCTTGTCACCACCCAGCAACTCGACCAATTGGCAAACCGCCGCACTGAGCTGGAAGCTCAACACCAGGCGCAGCAGGCTTCACTCACCCGCGCCAAGCTGGATGTGCAGCGTTGCCAAATCACCAGTCCGATTGCCGGCAAGGTTCAGATGCTCGATGTCGATCAAGGTGAAATCGTCACGCCCGGGAAACGCATTGCCCGCATCGTCAGTCTGGATCGCATTGAAGTGGCCCTGCAGTTACCTGCCTCAGCACGCAACGCCATCTCCGTCGGTGATCGCGTCGAGCTTTGCCCGGTTGGTTCACAGGATACGACATGGCTTAACACCATCACGCGGATCGCACCTCAAGACGATCCGACCACACGCACGTTCACGGTTTACGTCCAGTTCGACAAAGCCAATGAACACACCCGTGATCTGGCGCCCGGTCGCTACATTCAGGGCATAGTCTACTCACACACAGTCGAAAAACACTGGCTTGCACCGGCTAGAAGCATTCAGGCGGATCAGATTATGATCGTCCGTGATGGGCGTGTTCTGACGCTTGCTGCAGACATCAATCACCTGATCAAGAAGCAGTTTGATCAACTTGGATTGGCTGATGAAAGCTGGGCGATTCTCGGTACAAATCTTCAGCAAGGCGATGGCATCATCATCACGCCTTCGCGTTTGGTTTCCGATGGCAAGCAAGTCGAGCCGGTGTTTGTCGCTGACCAGTCTCAGTTGGATCAAGCAGGAGTATTGCCATGAGTTTGCCGGGCTTTGGCCTGCGAAAACCTGTGCCGGTGAACCTGTTGATGGTCAGCATCATCATCGCGGGTGTGATCACCGCCATGACCATGCGCCGTGAGTTCTTCCCGGAGACCGACCCGGACCTTGCTTCGATCTCACTGGTCTATCCCGGTGCGTCACCTGAAGAGATCGAAGAGACGATGGCCCGCAAAGTCGAAGACGCGGTCGTGGATATCAAGAACATCGACAAACTCCGAACGACCCTGGCTGAAGGTGGCGGGGGGATTGTCGTTGAGTTTGACGAAAATACACATGACACGCAGGAGGTCATTGACGACCTTGAACGCGCGATTGACGCGCTTCAGGATTTGCCCGATGAGGCGGAGCGCATCACCGTTGCAGAAGTTGAGCCACTGATCCCGGTGACACGTCTTAGTGTCTTTGGCGATGCGGATGAGAAGATTCTCAAGAAGCTGATTAAAGAAGTTCGCGATGAACTCAAAACCCTGCCGGGCATGGGGAAGGCGATGTACTCGGGGATGAAGCAGGACGAGCTGCGCGTGGACATCCATCGCCAGAAAATGCTTGCCCATGGTTTGAGCCTGCCGCAGGTTTCTCAGGCCATATCCAACTGGATGGCAGAGATTCCCGGCGGGACCGTTCGCGGTCAAGACGGTAACGTCAAGATCCGGACCATGGGGGTTGAAGAACGTGCCACCGCCATCCGACAAATCGTCGTCGCCAGTTCGCCTGACGGGCAGGTTATTACCGTTGCTGACATCGGCACGGTGCGCGAGACCTTTGCGGACCGCGATATCGTCACCCGTTTCCAAGGCAAACCCACCGTCGGCTTAACCATTCTCACGGAAGGGGATCAGGATATCGTCGTCATGGCAGACATGGTTCAGGCCTACGTCGCGGCACGTCGGGGTGATCCCTTTACGCGCACCTGGCAGGACAAGGTCTACGCACTGCTTAATCATGGCAGGCCTGCAGAGCAACAACTCATGACCAAGCGTCGTATGGCCTACGATCTGGCTTTGCGATCACCCATGCCCATGCCACCGGGTGTGCAGATTCAGACCAGTTCCAACTACTCACGATTCGTCACCGGGCGTCTGGAACTGCTCTCACGCAATGCGCTGCAAGGTGCGGTGCTCGTCTTTGGGACACTGCTGTTTTTCCTCAACTGGCGTGCTGCCATGTAGGTGTTCATCGGGTTGGTCACTGCGTTGTGTGGCACGTTGGTGCTCATGTGGATGCTTGATCTGACGTTGAACCTGCTGACCATGTTTGGTTTGATCGTGGTCATTGGTTTACTCGTCGATGACGGGATTGTGGTCGCTGAGAACATCCAGAAACGCCATGACCGTGGCGAGCCTGCGCTGGTTGCAGCAGAGCACGGGGCAGTGCGCGTCTTCTGGCCGGTGGTGGCGACGGTGCTAACGAGTATTGTCGCGTTCCTGCCCTTGAGTTTCATCAAGGGACGTATGGGCGATTTGCTGGGCGCGTTCCCGTGGGTGGTTGGTTGTGCATTATTCATGTCACTGGTCGAGTCCTTGTTGATTTTGCCCAGTCATATGGGGCACAGTCTTGCCAAGCGTGATAAACGCAACGAACGTAAACCCGAGTCCGGTTGGCTGCATCGTTTTGAGACCCAACGTGATCAAGTCATCTTCAACAAAATCGTCCCGGCGTATGGCAGGTTTCTGGCGGGTTGCCTGCGACGGCGTTACCTGACGTTGGCCATCTCCTTTTCAGTGCTCATCATCTCCATTGGCATGGTCACCGGTAAACGCGTTGGCTATGTCTACCTGCCTTCCAGTGACACCGAAGTGCTCATCGTCGATATCCGCATGCCCATCGGTACGCCCGTGCATGCCACCACCGCCATTGCAGACCTCGTCGCGGACGCATCACTCAAACAGCCACAGGTTCAGTCGATTGACTCCGTCGTCGGGCAAAAATCAAACTTTGACGACGGTGCAACCACCGACTCCAGCGCGCCACACATCGCACAGATTTTCATTGAGCTTGTCCCCGTCGAAGAACGTGATGTCAGTTCCGATATCATCACCCAGAACATTCGTGATGAACTGGCAGGCAAACTCGTGGGCGTGGACTCCGTGCGCTTTTCCGGCATTGAAGGCGGTCCCAGTGGTACCGACATCACCATCGAAGTCTCCGGCATGCAGATGGATCGTATGGATATGGCGGTCGAACAGATCAAAGCCCAGCTCAAACGCTATGCGGGGGTTCACGATATCAGTGATGACAATGAACTGGGCCAACGTGAACTCAAACTGAGTCTCAAACCCGGTGCAGCGGCATTGGGCTTTAACACCGCCAACCTCGCTCAGCAGATTCGCGGGGCGCTCTTTGGCATTGATGCGCATGTCTACACCGCACGCAGCGAAGACATCGACGTGCGCGTTCGCCTGGATGATCAAACCCGTGATGATCTGCAGGAAGTGCAGCAACTCTGGGTGATCAGCCCCGCAGGACAACCCGTGCCACTCTCAGAAATCGCAGACATCCGTGATGGCCTGACCTATTCGACCATCAAACGTCTGGATCGCAAACGCACCATCACCGTCCTGGCAGACTGCTCCCCGGGGGTGAGTCCTGAAGATGTCACCGCCAAGTTTGAGCGTGAGTTCATCCCCGATTTCAGAAAACGCTTTGCGGATCTACATATCCACATGGGGGGGCGTCAGGAACGTCAAGCGCGCTCCGTGGCATCGATGCCCTATGGCATGCTCGCTGCCTGCGTGATGGTCTACGTCATTCTCGCGTGGCTGTTTTCCAGTTACCTTCAGCCGTTGGTGGTCATGCTCGCGATCCCATTTAGCCTGGTTGGCGTGATCTGGGGACATTGGCTGCTGGGCTTTGATCTGACGTTTTTGAGTATCATCGGCTTTGTCGCGCTCTCAGGGATTGTCGTCAACGACTCACTGATTCTCGTGGAGTTCTACAACGGCCACCGTGAGAAAGGCCATGACATGCTCGAGAGTCTGGTCGAAGCAGGTAAGGCAAGACTGCGCCCCATCATGCTCACGTCCATGACCACCGTCCTGGGCTTGACGCCGTTGATGTTGGAACGATCATTCCAGGCTCATTTCCTGATCCCCATGGCCATTGCGTTGGCCTGCGGTCTGGCGACGGCCACGTTGTTGATCCTGCTGGTGCTGCCCTGCGTGATGATGATTTTCGATGACATCAAGGCGGTCTGTTATTACTGCTGGTTCGGCAAAGCCCGCGTGCTCAAATCCACGCCGGAGCATCACGTCTGATCCTGCAAGCTGCAAACCTTCTGGTTTTTGTTCCCAGGCAATCAAGACAGCAGCTCAGGCCAAGCCCGCAAAGTCGCATAGAAAGCAGGGCGCTACTTGCTTGATCAATGGCAAGGACAGGCCTGTTCGGATCATTGAACAAAGAAAAATAAATCACATCCGATTGATTGACTTGTCCCAAACGCTGCATAAACTGAAACGTATCAGTAAAGGAAATCAGGTATGAAATCGGCAAGAACCGTTACCGTCAAGGATGTCGCCAAGGCAGCAGGGGTCTCCCAGGCTGCCGTGTCGATGGCGTTGCGCGGTTCTTCGGAGATCAGTGCCAAACGCATTGAGCAGATTCAGGCCGTTGCCCGGAAGCTCAATTATTATCCCCAGGCCGCCGGGCAGCTTCTTCGCGCCAAGCGTAAGAATCAGATCGGGGTGGTGATTTCAACGCCCGACTGTGAGGCGATGACGCAAAGTGGTTTTCAGACGCCCATTCTCGGCGTTCTTGCTGCGGTGTGTTACAAGCAGCAGATTGGTTATCAGTTGGAGATGCATCATTTTGACTCGGCAAGCCCCTCGGGGTTACCGCATCAGATTGCTGCCAACATGGTTGATGGGGCGATTCTCATCGGCGATGTCGGGCCGCAGATGTATGAGGCCTTGGCCAAGCGGCCGGATTTCCCGTGGGTGAGTATCAATGAACCGACGGAGTATGCGGTATTGATGGATTTCAGCAATGCCACTGAGAAGATTCTTCGACTCATCGCAGAGCATGGGCACAAGCGCGTTGCTTACTGTGATGGGCCTCGGCGTTTTCTGGAACACCGCCTGCCCTACGAAGCCTTTGTGCGTTTTAGTCAAGCCAATGGGTGGGATCGCTATCTCAAGTCACATTGGATTGCCTCCTTCCCGCACATTGAGTCTGCCAAAGAGGCTGTTGAATTGCAGAAGTGGGCTTTGAAGCTGCTCAAGAGCAAAGACCGGCCGACGGCGGTTTTCTGTCACGGTGACTCGCAGTCCAGGACGGTGGCACATGTTGCCGCAGGGCTTGGATTGGAGATTGGGCGCGACTTGAGCGTGACGAGTTGGGGCTCCGCCAACAACGCGATGAAGACCTGGCCGATCATGACTGCCGTGGTTTACGATCATGAACAATTGGCTCATCAGGCTTTGGACTTACTCAAGCAGCGGATGAATGATCCCAAGGCCACCTTGCCCGTGAATCGGTTTATCAACGGGTCGATTTATCAGGGGATGTCGTTGGGGCCGTGCCCCGTTGCATATCGATGAGTGTGTTGTCATACATCGTCTGCGATATTTATTTATGGATGGTTTACTGAAACGATTTAGTATTGATAAACAAGTGTTTTTATGAAACTCTTTTGAACGTTTGCAAGACAGATACAGGAGTGATTCACATGACCATTACCCGCTCAACCTCGCGTCAGACACAGCATTCAATGCGGCCATCGGCATTCACACTCATTGAGTTACTGGTGGTGATTTCCATTATCAGCCTGTTGATTTCCATTCTCCTGCCAGCTTTGGGCGCGGCACGTAAATCCGCGCGTGCGGCACAGTGCATCTCCTATCAGAAATCCATCGGGACGGTTTTCTATGTGTATGCAAACGATAACAAGGAGTACACGCCGGCAATCTACAGTCCGATTTGGTACATCGGTTCTGACGGGTGGCTCTTCCAATACGGTGGCAGCGATATGCTCAAAATGGATTGCCCGGATTACCGGTTGATGTATGGGACAGGCGATGGATATGGCAACTATGGCCTGAGTCAGCATGTTGCTGCAGCTCCGCCCTGGGGGTTCCCGCATCGTCGCATGAGTTCTTTTCTCAAGTCCAACCTCACGCTGATTATGACAGACGTGAAATACACCGGGACCAATGTTTACTCCTCGGCCCAGTTTGCCATTGGCGATTACATGTCTCCAATCGGGGGCTGGTCATCGACGGACACGATTGACTATCGCCATCTTGGTGCATGCAACATGCTCTTTGTCGATGGACACGCTGGGGCGATCAAAGATCCAATCGCCTACAACAGTTGGGCGTGGAACAAGCAGCCTTGATTGTTGTCGTGATGTCACCGCGATGATCGTTTTTTGATTCTTGAGAGTTGTCTTTAATATTCAATGTGGAAATGTAACATGCGATTATTGTTTGTCTTGTTTTTAGGTTTGATACTGTTTTCGGGGCATCAGGTATTGGCTGCTGAATTGTGGCCCCCAAAGCCGTTGGATGCTTACACCGATTCGCCTGTGGTCATCTGGGCGCACTACATGCCACAGGTCCCGATGGGGCGGATACACAATTCGTTTGAACACAACGATGACCTCTGGCCTTTGATCACGCAGCAGGGCAATGAAACCCAGCAGATGGAACGCAACATTGAGTCTGCCCTGGAAAGTGGTGTCAACGGATTCATGTGCCTGACAGTTGTCCCCAGTCATTTCCTCAAAGCTGCTGAAAATGTCTATAAGCGTACCGGCAAGATGTTTTACATGAACCCGCAGTGGTGCGATCTGGGCGAAGATCAGGAAAAAGCCTTCAGCAAAATCAAAGCCTTCATCGAGAAAACCAGGGACAACCCGCATGTCTATCGACTGCATGGCAAACAGATGCACTTTTCATACGGTGGTCGACATCAATGGGCTTACCGTACCAATCAGGATGACCCGTTGCCTGAGGATGCATACCTGCATTCAGAAGGTTATCTCACGCTGAAAAAGTATCTGGGAGACCTGGGTGATGAAATTGTTTTTGTCCCTGCCATCAGTGGTTCGGATCGCGTATTTCTGGGACGTGGTGCCAAAGAATGGCGGTATCGCAATTGGCCGGATTGGGAAAATGTCACACCGGATTTGAGCTGGTTCAAGAATACGCATTGGGACGGCCTGACCGACTTGAACGGCAGCACCTATTGGCCCGACCACATCCGCAAGCATATCGTCAAAGCCATCAAGGAACATCGACCGGGCTTCATTTATGTGCCGAGCATCAACTTCGCATACGACTCGTCCAACCGGCCCTTCCAGGCGATTTACCTTTCCTCGCATGGCTTTGTCCGACTGCGTACGCAGGTTCGCGAGAGCTTCCTCAATGGGTTTAAGCAACTCAATCTTTCGACATGGAATGACATCAACGAAACGATGCTCATGCCTTCAACGCGGAATATGTATGGCTACAACGTCATGCTCAACTACTATCACCAGTTGGCGCAGACCGGTGTGAGTCCGTATGAAAATCCCAAGATACTCATCGCGGCTCAACCACAAGTCTTGCGCGGTGAACAGCTGGAAATCCAGACACTGGCGATCCCCGCCAAGGACACGATCAGCTTTGATTACATCGTCACCGTGCGACTGGAAGACATTCAAGGCAAGGAACTGATCACGCTTTCGGATCGCTTGTATGTTGAAAATCAACAGACCGATGCGTTGGCGGCGATGCGCTGGGACACCAGCTCGCTTGCTGCGGATGTGAACGTGGTCGTGCCGTTTGTCAGCGTCCGACAAATCGCCCGTGATTCGCAGCATTCGCGTGAGATTTACAAGGATAAGCAGCTTCAGCCCATTGAAGTGCGTTACAACAAACTCCAGTTCGCCAGCTTCCAGACGTGGGATCTGGATCGCGTGGACAACGTGCAAATGTCCCTGCAATTGGCAGGACAGGACGGCCGTGAGGTCACCTGCAACAGCCGTGATCTTGTGGACCTTGTTGCCAAAGTAAAGGGTAACAAAGACTGGCGTCGTCTGGCGGTCGTTCAAGCCAACACGCAACTGGCCGGATTCCGACCCGATGACCAACTCGACCAGAAA
>JBICHS010000719.1:0-3920 GCA_043101135.1 Phycisphaeraceae bacterium JB051 | reverse complement strand
TCCTCTGTGGTAAAAATGGTTTTCTTTGTTTTGGCAAATTGGCGTTCTTGGCGTCTTGGCGGTTCAATCAAAATTTAAGATCAGTGCTAAGAGTTTATTTGCTAAAATAGAATTGAAAATGAGTTCTTGTGCCAGACTTTTAAGGATTCGTGCTCCATGGCAAAAAAGATATCCAATGAACTGGGACTCAGGCAACGAACGTTTGGGATGACGTATGTCCGGACCTGGCCGACGCATCGATTTGATCTGTCAGCGATTGGCTATGAAACGCGAACGCCGGGTTGTGGTTATGACTGGCCATGTGCCAATCGCCCGCAGGCGGTATTGTTTCAATACACCTTGGCGGGGCGGGGGTGTTTGCAGGTGGATGACGGGTCGGTGCAATCGGTTGAGGTTGGGCAGGCGATGTTGATTCCCATGCCGTCAGCCACGCGTTACTTCGTCAGCCGCGAGTCGGATTGGGAGTTTATCTGGATGATGCTCAGTGGCGATGGGGTGATGGCACTCAATGAGCATCTGGTGGGTCAACTTGGGATGCGGATTACCTTGCCGTTACATTGCCCGCCGGTGCAGCAGTGCGTGGACTTTTACCGGAGCCTGTTGCAGCGCAAGAAGTCGGATCAACGGTTGGATGAATTTGCGATTAATCAGTTCGTACATCACTGGTGTTTATCGCTTCGTCAGTTCATGCTCCAACCGGTTGGCCGGATTCCTGAGCAAATTGCGATGGTCCAACATTGGATGGCCGATCAGATGTCCGACTCGCAATTGCGCGTGGAGTCACTGGCGGAGGCTGCGGGTTATTCACGGTTTCATTTCAGTCGGCTCTTTCGGGATGCGGTGGGGATGTCGCCATACCAATATTTGATGCAACTTCGGATGCGCCGTGCGCTGGCGTTGTTGACGACGACGGACTTGCCGATCAAACAGATTGCAGTCGAGGTTGGATTTGAGGAAGTGAGCTGGTTTACCACCACGTTCAAAAAGCACATCGGCCAGACGCCCGGCGGGGTACGCAAGGAGCAGCGGGACATGGGTTGGAGTGAGGCGGTTCGGTTGTGAGTTGATTGATTGTTGTGTTGAAGGTCGCACTAAACCGCAAGCGGTTTGATGGTTTGAAATTCGTAATTCAAAATCGCTTTCGCTACAATGTTTGGTTCAAAATAGACTTTTACCCCCGGAGCCCAATCATGCCCAAGGTCATTGAAGGCAACATGCTCGCAGACGGTGCCAAGGTCGGCATTGTCGTCGCCCGTTTCAACGAATTTCTCACCGGCAAGCTCATTGACGGTGCTGTCGATGCGTTTAAGCGTCACGGCGGTGATGATGCCAATCTCACACAGGTCTGGGTGCCCGGCAGTTTCGAACTCCCCTGCACGGCATTGAAGATGGCTCAAAGCGGTAAGTATGACGCCATCATCTGTTTAGGTTGCGTGATCCGCGGCTCTACGGGGCATTATGATTTCGTTGCAGGCGAAGCTGCCAAGGGGATTGGCCAGGCCGGTCTTCAATCGGGTGTTCCCGTGGTTTTCGGTGTGATCACCGCTGACACACTTGAGCAAGCCATTGACCGCAGTGGTGCCAAGCAGGGCAACAACGGTGGCAAGGCCATGCTCACCGCCATTGAGATGATTAATCTGTACAAGCAGCTGTAATACAGGGGCTTGGGACTAGCCACCAGGGACTAGGGGAATGCCAGATTTACTGAGCATTTGCGTTATTGTTCTGCCCTAGTCGCTAGTCCCTAGTCGCTAGTCCCATATCCTTGCTATACTACCCGTCTATGCCAAAGCGACGTGAAATTCGAAGATGTGCCATGCAGTTGCTTTACCAGATGGATGTGACGGGTCAGACGGACCCCGAACTCCTTGCTGAATCGCTGGATGATGATTTTGATGATGCCCATACGCAGGATCAGGCTGTGAAGCTGTCGGTTGCCGCGTGGGCCAATCATGAGAAGGCCGATGAGCTGGTTTGTGAATTGGCACCCAAGTGGCCGACCAACCGTCAGCCGCCGGTGGATCGTGCGTTGTTGCGTTTGGCTTATCACGAAATGATTACAGGTTATGCACCAGCTCGTGTTGCGATCAACGAAGCCATCGAGTTGGCCAAGTTGTATTGTGCTGAGCAGAGCCCCAGTTTCATCAACGGCGTACTCGACAAGGTTTTCAAAGACCTTGAAGAAAAGCAGCTGATCCCCAAAACACAGCAGGCACCTGCCTCAGATGATGACTGGCTAACGGATGCGGTGGAACCTGATACGTCCGAAACTTAAGCACGCGATTCATTGACAGCCCAAAACCAAAGAGAGCCATGGGACTTTTCAAATCAGCATTCAATAAGATCAAGCAAGGCTTGGACAAGACGCGCTCCGTCTTTGTCAACGAAGTCCGCACCATCCTTTCGGGTAAACCGCTCTCCAAGGAACTGCTCAAGCAACTCGAAGCCCGCATGATCCAATCGGACTTCGGCGTCAAGACCTCCCGCGAATTGGTGGCTGACATCGAAGCAGCGTGGGAACGTGACGAAATCTCCACCGGTGATCACGCGTTGGCATTCCTCAAGGATCAGCTCAACGCCTATTGGCCTGCTGAAGATCGGTCTTTGCACTTTGCAGAATCCGGGCCGACGATCATTCTCGTTGCAGGCATCAATGGTGCAGGCAAGACCACCAGCATTGCCAAGATCGCCAAATCACTGCGGGACCAGAATAAGAAGGTCATGCTCGCTGCGTGTGACACCTTCCGCGCTGCTGCTGTGCAGCAACTGGAAATCTGGTCCGAGCGTTTGGGGGTTGAAGTCATCAAGGGACAGCAGGGGGGTGACCCCGCAGCCGTCGCGTTTGATGCTTGCGAAGCTGCCATGTCGCGTGGCGTTGATGTTTTGCTCATCGACACCGCGGGACGTCTGCATACTCAGAAGCACCTGATGGATCAGCTCTCCAAGATCAAGCGTGTGATTCAGAAGAAATTCCCTGAAGCACCGCATGAAGTGATCCTCGTACTTGATGCGACCACCGGCCAAAACGCCGTGAATCAGGCTTCGGTTTTTGCACAGTCGATTGATGTGTCCGGCATTTTCCTTGCCAAGCTCGACGGCACGGCACGGGGCGGCATTGTCGTTGCCATCCGCGAAGTACTGGGCATCCCCGTCAAATTCATCGGCGTTGGTGAAACCCCTGATGACGTCGAACCCTTCGTCCCCGACAAGTTCGTCGAGGCGATGTTCAGCGCCTAAACCCAATCAAATAAATAATCTCCACTTTCCGTCACTCCCGCGCAGGCGGGAGTCCAGTGATATGTGCAAGTGGTTACAGAATGCCACTGGATTCCCGCCTTCGCGGGAATGACGAAATCAGAGAAGGCATGGAGATCAATGATTTGATGTGCTCTAAACCATCTGTTCATTTCAGTATTCAGGTTGCCATGATGTCTGATAATCATGGCAATAATCGTGCGCCGGTCTGCTCTGTCTGCGAATCACCAACGTTGTCGATAATTCAATAGGTTTTATCCATTCGTTGGAGTGATCGATGCGCCATGGCGTCAGACATTTTCCTGCGCTTGATGCGCTGCGTGGTGTTGCAGCAGTGCTGATCGTGCTTCATCACTTCCGCATACTCAGCGTGCTGGATAACAATCTCATCGTTCATAGCCGGTTGATGGTGGATCTATTCTTCGTGATCTCCGGTTTTGTCATCGCTTATCAATATCAACAGCAACTCCAATGCCCACGCGATGTCATTGGTTTTCAAAAGCGTCGGTTCTGGCGGCTATACCCATTACACTTATTGATGCTTGGGGTTTTCGTGGGAATCGAAACACTCAAGTATCTGGCATACCACGTTGGCCACGTCCAGAGTATTGAGCCGGGCTTTACCAGCAATCCGCCGATGGCGATTCTCAGTAACCTGCTACTGA
>JBICHS010000718.1:0-5095 GCA_043101135.1 Phycisphaeraceae bacterium JB051 | reverse complement strand
TATGTTGCTTGGGGTAGGCGTCGGCGGTATCGTAACAGTTTCAACTGCAATCCATGACGGATCGTTTCTGGGGGGGCTTTGTCAAGGACAGCAGGAACGGTTGATTGACTTGTGTTTTTCGGTGATGCGGCCGAAGCTGGTATGGGGCCTGGTCATGGAGGGCAGGTGGTTATGAAGGTTCAGTTTATCGGTGAACCCATCTCAGTCCCGGGTAAAAAGGACGCCGATGGGAATCCGGCTGCCAATCGCATTGGTATCGCCACCGTCTTCCCCAAGAGCGGCGTTGTGGTCACCTTGCCCGGTGTGCACACCACGCAGCGTATGGCATACACCGATCGCATTGATCAGGAACGCCGCAACCAGGGCCTTGACCCGCTTGATTCAGATCAGCGCATGGACATCTGGCTAGGTGCTGTCGACCTCTTGATGGACGATGAGCACGTGTTCATTCGCCCTGACCCCGACCGCATGGACTTGTCCTTTGAAGCCGATCAACTGCTTCAACACATTGTCCCGCGTCAGTGCATTCGTTTTCTCTTTGCCAACAACGACAAAGTCCGTAGCGCGATTAATCTTCGTGGTGAAGCATGGCGTATCCAGCCACTGCCACGCTCCATGGATGACATGTGTCAGATGATCAATCGCAGCCGTGTGGCAGTGCAAGGCAAACCGATCTACTACTATTGCGGTGTCCGTGGCACGCGTATTCTCACTTACCAGCAGTTCGTGCAGCTTGGTGATATGCGTGTTGAGGAACTGCGCCAACATCTGCAGGAAATTGCAACACTGGGCAGCCGTCGCAATGCAATGGGTTGGGAAGAGCTTCAGCTATTCATGGCAGGGCATGGCTTGCAGGTTGCTGACCTCTTGCCTGAAAGTCTTGCTGAGTACGGCGGGGTGCAGTTACGCGAGATGCATCGCAGAGCCTGCGAACGCTTTGCCGAGTGTGTCCCCGTTGCGTTCAAGACCGACGATGTCAAACTCGCGGAGTGGCGTAATCGCATGTATTGCACGCTCATCGCACAAGGTGACGATACGCTCTCCGACGAAGACCTGTTGGGCCTGAGTAACGAATACTTCATGCAGATCCGCTGGCTTCCCGGTGCACGCATCGAAGGCAAGGAACTGATCTTTGACACCGTGACCAACACCGGTGAACTGAGTAACAGCATTGTTCATGAACTGATCTGCAATGTCATTCGTGAACATGACAAAATCAAATTCATCAATATCGGCCAGGTCGAACGCTCGGTCTCCAATCGAGTAGATCAGAAAGACAACGGCAGGCGTGAAGTCTACATCATGCACTTTCGCACGCGCGATTCGACCAAAGACGAACTGCAGATTATTCGCTTTCACAAGTGGGGCGTACGTGAACGTCTGGAAGAAGGCAAGGACCTCACGCAGGCCATGCTTGAGTCCGAGGAATACACGGACTTTATTCTCGACCGCCGCCTTGCCTGTCGACAGCTTGGGATGAATCTGGTCTCGTCACTGATCACGCGCAAGATTCAGGAAATCTACTACGGCAAGCAAGGTCATCTCAACGGCATGCGTATCTGGACACCTTACGTTCAACGCGATTACATCTCCGGCGTGGCGACGGACAAGGTGCCACCCGTGAAGCTGCGGGATTCGGAGTTCGTGCGATCACTTGCCCAGATGCTCGGCCAGGCAGCAGCAAGCAATCTGATTGTCGGGCGTGCGACCCCGGATCATAAAGTGGTCTTTGATGACGGTGATGAAATCCTGCTGAGCAATCCAGCAGGCCAGGTCACCGACATGGTCATTGCTGACCCCACAGGCGCGTTTATGAATTTCCAGCACCCGTTGACCAAAGACGCACCTTCCTATGCAGCACCGATCAATCGTCGCAAGGATCGTCTGGGCAACCGTGATGTGTTTACCGAGATTTACCTGCAGGCTTTTGTTGCTCGGTTTGATCAGATTCAAAATGCCTACCGTCGCCATCGTGCAGCATTTGATGGTTTGTTCTCACACCGCCGTCGTGATCCGGGCGGGAACCTGGCGCATCGCTGGACGATGATTCTCAAACGTCTGGATACCGCAGACCCGGACAAACTCTGCAAGATCATCCGCGATCACATCAAACGTTAAGCCTAGAGCGCATTGATCCTCCCAAAATGAAAATACCACACGCGTGGATGAATGAGCACCGCATGTCAATGCGGTGCAGGTTCCCATGATCACCACTCACAGCTTGCACCGGATTAACATCCGGTGCTCCAATCAATACAACGCGCGCGTTTTAAATGGGATCGGTATTGGGTGTTGATCGGTTTGAAATTCAATTGAGGTATTGATTACATCAACTTGCAGGCGACCTGATTCGCGTTGCTGTCTGAGTATCAATCGAAATTATTTTATGCCCCGATATTTGTCATTCCCAGATGAACTGCCTAGGATTGGTTGTGCTGGGTGATTGATGTAAATGTGTAATGATTACAGATTTACATCAATTGCGTGCATCCGTTTTGTTTTTGTGTGACGATTGAATCATCAACAGGAGACATGGCGTGATCAAAGACGCAATGGCGGTGTTATTCATTGGATGTGTACTGTTAAACGGCCCTTTGCAGGCTGGTGTAACCGTGAATGAAAATGTCGGATCGGGGCTCGATTATGCCCAGTTACTCACGCAAGCCAAGGTCGTTGCAGCGCCGGTGAATCAAGGCGGTTCGGGGACCTATGGCAATCCGATGAACAGCGAGAAGACCTTGCGTCAGTCGTTCGTTGTTGACAGTGCTTTTACATTGCAAACGGTTTACATCCGCGTGGAAGACACTGCTGCCAATGCCGTGATCGCCTTTGATATCCGGCGTGTTGAATCGACAGTTGGCGATACGCTGGTGCTCGGTGAAAGTCTCTTTCATGAATTGCCTCAATACACCATCGTCAACACCACCAGCTCCACCGACAAGGTTTGGAAAATAGACTTCACTTCCGAACACCAGATTCATCTTCCTGCAACAACTAGCGGTGCCGGATACGTCTTTGAAATCAAGTGGATCAGTGGCAGTGCGCAGGCTTTGGATTGGGTTCGTACCAGTGGTTCCAACCCCGTGATCGATCCCTTGACCAACGGGCGGGGCTATCAAAACGAAGTGGGGATGACAGACAGCCGAGACTTTACGCTATTGATGATTGGCGACTCCGTGGATTTATCAGTCGGTCGCGTCGAGATCATTCAAGCGGGCCAGGCCAACACGGTTTACAGCACGATTAATGCTGCAGTCGACGCGGCGGTCCCTGGCGATGTGATTCGGTTGTCACAAGGCACGTATCACCAAACCGTCATTATCGACAACAAACATGCTAGTGAAACAACGCCTTACGTACTCCAGGCAGCAGCGGGACATCAGGTCATCATCACCGGCGCCTGGGCGGATGCACAAGTTCAAAATTCACAGGTCTGGTCCGCATACTCCGGCTATCCCGGCAGCTACGTTGCCGATGTCCCCGGGGACTCGGATCGTGATGCGATGGTGGTCCGGCCGGATACGGGATTACGTGTGAATGCCTGCCGAAACATGGCCGAGTTTCAAACGCTTAATGATGCCCAGATGCCAACGCGTTCCTACCGTGATCAAGTTGCAGGTAAGCAATACATCCGACTGGATGCAGGTGCGACGGACCCCAATACGCTTGCGTTGGAAGTCGCAACAGATGCCCATGTTTTACAGATTGATGACTCATCACATTGGCTCATCGACGGCATTGAATTTCGCATCGGCGGTGATGCTGTTGTGAAAGTCGGCAATGACAATGTCAGCTATCTGACTTTCAGCAATATCATCGTCACCGAAGGACATAACGGCCTGGTGATCAATTCAAACAGTGATCCGTTGTTGATGCCGCATCACATCACCATTACCGATAGCTTCTTCCGATTGACCAATGATCCTCTCTGGTGGCGAGGTGATATCTATCAAAACCCCTACAATTCAGGGGCCAATCCGATGACCGGTGCCGCGCTGGTGGTCAACGGCAATGACAATCTCGTGACCGGCTGCGTTATGGAAGGTGGGTTTGATATCCTCAAATTCCGGGGCACCAACAGCACCGTCGCTGGCAATGTCATTCGCAATGCAACCGATGATGCGGTGGAAATGGAAACAGGCTCAACCACGCCTGCCATCAATCTGCATTTCAGAGATAACCTCGTCTATGATTGTCTGGTTGGTTTGAGTGTGACCTGCAATCCCGGGCCGGTTTACATTTACCGCAATGTCATCCTTGCCAACAAGCATCATGTCCGACGGTCTTACTCGGTTCAGAGTTATCAGAATGGTCTATACGGTTTCAAGATTGCCAAAGCGACATGGGAGGATTTGGAGAACGTCAACATTTATCACAACAGTGTCTATGGCTATCGCTGGGGGATTCGTGATTCACCATGGAAGGGCGAAGGGCCGGGCATTGTCGACACGCGTTGGTATAACAACATGGTGGTCACGCAGGTCTCCCATCCCGTCCGCAGAACAGGCGTCGAAGAAGACGGTGTCTGGTACGATGGCAATCTCTGGTATGCTGCCGAGTACACCGAAATCTCGCAGGAGTGGGATGGTGAAGGTGCTGTCTCGACGATCCCGCAGATTCACGCGATCTCCAACTTTGAACAGTCGGGCGTCATTGCAGACCCCTTACTCACCGATTGGCAGTACACCACGCCGGGCGCTTTGTTCCTGTTGATCCCCTCTGCCAACAGCCCGTTGATTGATGCTGCAACCGCTTTGCCGACCGGCTGGCAGGACTCCGTTACTGTCACCGATGGCTTGCCCAATATCGGGGCTCACGAACAGACGCAGACCGCGTCAGATCATTGGCAACAGATGATCGAACTCGACGCCAAGTGGCCGCGCTTGTCTACGGGGAATGATTGATTACACGCTGTGCGTGACATGATGGTTTGTCATTGAAAGAACCCAAACCACAACCATATTCCGCTTCAAGCATATACGCCACCAATGATGAAATAAACGCTAAGTCTCAGTGGTTTGTTGTATCATGGTGTGATTATGAGTGCTTTCTTAAACAACTTGCTTGAAGTGAGTCTGGACGCTGCGCCCTGGCT
>JBICHS010000717.1:0-9411 GCA_043101135.1 Phycisphaeraceae bacterium JB051 | reverse complement strand
GTCGAACTGGCAAAAGCTGAACAGGTCGAAAACGTCTCAGGACTCAAAAAACAGGAACTCATCTTCCACATCCTCAAGGCCCGCATCAAGAACCAGGGCCTGATGTACGGTGAAGGTGTCCTGGAAATCCTGCCTGACGGCTTTGGTTTCCTGCGTAGCCCTGAGTATTCCTACCTGGCATGCCCCGACGATATCTACGTCTCACCGTCACAAATTCGTCGCTTCGGCTTAAAGCCCGGTCACATCGTCCAAGGCACCATCCGACCACCCAAGGAGTCTGAAAAGTACTTCGCGCTGTTGCGTGTGGATGCAGTCAACGGCCAACCGCCAGATCACCTTAACGACATCCGCAACTTCGAAGACTTGACCCCGCTGCATCCTTATCAGCGATTCATCCTCGAACAGGGTGATGGCTCCAAACGCGACCTGTCCATGCGTGTCGTCGACCTGGTGACACCCATCGGTCGTGGTCAGCGTGGTCTGATCGTGGCCCCGCCGCGTACCGGCAAAACGGTCATGATGCAGTCGCTTGCCAACTCCATCATCAACAACTTCCCAGACTGTAAGGTCATTGTGCTTCTGATCGACGAACGTCCTGAAGAAGTGACTGACTTCCGTCACAACACCCCGCCGGAAGTTGAGATCATTGCATCGACGTTCGACGAGCAAACCTCGCGTCACGTGCAGGTCTGCGAAATGGTCATCGAAAAGGCCCGTCGTGCTGTTGAGTTCGGTGAACATGTGGTCATCCTCATGGACTCGCTGACTCGTATGGCTCGTGCCTACAACCAGGAAATGCCGCACTCGGGTAAGATCCTCACCGGTGGTCTGGATGCCAACGCACTTCAGCGTCCGCGTAAGTTCCTTGGTTCAGCTCGTGCGATTGAAAATGGTGGCTCACTGACCATCATCGCAACCGCACTGGTCGACACCGGCTCGAAGATGGACGACATCATTTTCGAAGAGTTCAAGGGCACCGGTAACATGGAATTGCACCTTGACCGTCGTCTGGTTGAAAAGCGTACCTATCCGGCCATCGACATCGCAGCCTCGGGTACACGTCGTGAAGAACTGCTCATGGATCCCAAGGAGCTGGAATTAACTTACCGACTCCGCAAGGTGCTTGCAGACATGAACGTGGTCGAAGCCATGGAGCTACTCAAGAATCGCCTGGAACGCGTCAAGACCAATGCCGAGTTCCTGCTGACCATGAACCTCGACTAACCCCAATAGCTGCGACACTGCATGTCGCTGACGAAATACCAAACGCTGACAATCCCCAAGGTTGTCAGCGTTTTTTATTGCGCAAAACACAAGCCGCCAGATAAAACATAAGTTCAAAAAAGCATCCACTTTCGTCATTTCCGCGAAGGCGGGAATCCAGTGGCATTCAGCTGACGCTTGCACATATCACTGGACTCCCGCCTGCGCGGGAGTGACGAAAGTGTTCATGTTCTTTCGTATTCATCATTCAATTTCATGAAGTCGTCAGAAACATGCAACTTCCCTCATCTCTTTTCCCGCCTTTGCAACACATTCACCGACGATAATCATCCCTGACACAACAACACGAAAGGAGTGTCAGATGATCTTCGCCCTCATCGCATTGGGCATGTTTCTGATGGCAGCATTGGGGACATTGAAAAATTGGATGATGCATTAACCATCACCAGAAATGTGACTGCGTTGGTTACGTTTCCCGCCAACGCAAGTCACAGATCATGTATCCTATAGCTGTCGAATTGCACTACACCAACAAAAAGGTAATCAAATCATGGGTACCGGCACCATTATTCTGCTCTGCGTCATCGGCGGGTTCGTCCTCCTGGGACTCATCATTTTCCTGTGGGTCATGGGCGTCTACAACGGCCTGGTTAAACTCCGTAACCGGTTCAAAAATGCCTTCGCTCAAATCGATGTCCAGCTCAAGCGACGTTACGACCTGATCCCCAATCTCGTTGAAACGGCTAAGGGATACATGAAGCACGAACGCGAAACACTCGACGCGGTCATCAGTGCCCGTAACCAGGCTGTGAAAATCTCCGGTGATGCAGCATCCAACCCTGCCAACGCACAGGCCATCCAACAGCTCATGGGCGCTGAAGGTGCTCTCACCGGTGCCATGGGACGTTTGTTTGCGGTCATGGAAGCCTATCCTGATCTCAAGGCTGATACGCAGATGTCTGCTGTCATGGAAGAACTCACCAGCACGGAAAACAAGATCGCCTTTGCCCGTCAGGCATATAACGATGCGGTCACCGTCTACAACACGCAACGTGAAGTCTTCCCCAGCAATCTCATCGCGGGTACCTTCAACTTCAACGAAGCTCAACTCTTTGAGATCAAGGTCGAAGAAGAGCGCGAAGCGGTTAAGGTTCAGTTCTGATTTTAGACAGAGATTAGGGAATCATGATTAAGGGATAGATCATCTGAATCGTTCCATGTCTTATTGTCTTTCCCTGGTCCCAAGTCCCTAGTCGCTAGTCCCTACTTTATGAGTATGCCCATGGCCATGGACTTCTTTGCCCATCAAGATAAAGCCCGCCAGAAGACCGGGTATCTGGTTTGGATGTTTATTGCAGCAGTGATTGCGATCATTGCATTGACCTACATCGCAGTCAGTGCTCTGGTCGTCGGTGCCGCTGCATTTGAACAGTCCAAACAGGGGCAGGGGGGGCCGCTGGAAATATCCATGTGGAACCCGCAACTGCTGCTGATTGTCGGGGGCACCGTCATCGGCGTTGTCGTCCTGGGCTCACTGTACAAACTCAGCCAACTTCAGGCAGGGGGCAAGGTCATTGCTGAATCGCTGGGGGGACGACTACTGAACAATGCAGCCAGCGATCTGACGGAGCGCAAAGTGCTCAACGTTGTCGAAGAGATGGCGATTGCTTCAGGTGTGCCCGTGCCGCCGGTTTACATGATGGACAATGAGAAGGGCATCAATGCCTTTGCTGCTGGTTTCTCGCCTACGGATGCCGTCATCGGTGTGACGCGAGGCTGCGTGGAGCAACTGACTCGTGATGAACTTCAGGGCGTTATGGCGCACGAGTTTTCCCACATTCTCAATGGCGATATGCGTTTGAATATTCGGCTCATGGGTGTTATCCATGGCATCCTGCTCATTGGTTTGATCGGCATGATCATCATCCGCATGGCATTAATGTCTGGCCATTCACGTCGAAGCAATGAGAAGAACAACCCGATCCCGTTTCTTGTTTTAGGTGGCGCTCTGTTGGTCATTGGTTATGCAGGCGTTTTCTTTGCAAACCTCATCAAGGCAGCGGTCTCACGTCAACGTGAGTTTCTTGCAGATGCCTCAGCCGTACAATTCACACGTAACCCCGATGGAATCTCCGGCGCGCTAAAGCGCATTGCTGTTGCCAGTCGCGGATTTGAATCCAGTACCTCTGCTGGTTCACACATTGATGCCCCCAGTGCCGAGGAAGCCAGCCACATGTTCTTTGGCGAAGGTGTTGCCCATTGGCTTGGTTCGTCCATGGCAACACACCCGCCATTGGAGCTGCGCATCAAGCGCATTGATCCAAGCTTTGATGGCAAACTCTCAGGCATCAAGCTCAAACCGGTTAAACACGAAACATCCCAATCCGGCACAGGACGATCAACGGGCAATCTCGCGGGGATGGCTGCCATGGGCATGATGGCCGCTGCAACCCAAACGCCACCACCGCCAGTTGCGTCCATCGAGCTTGAACCGCTTGCCAATGACAAAGGCATTAACCAGATCGGCCAGGTGTCCAAGGCACATATCAACTACGCAACCCAACTCATGAGTAAGATGCCCGGGCCGGTGATCCGTGCTGCCCGTGAGTCCTACGGCGCTCGCGCGCTGGTCTATGCGTTACTCATTGATGATGACAAAGACATCCGTACAAAACAGATCAAACAGCTTGAGCAACATGCTGATGATCAGGTCTATCGGGATACGTTAAGGCTTGAACCGATGGTGATGGTCCTTGATGATGCTGCGCCGCTAGCCTTGATTGACATTGCCATCGCATCACTACGTGAACTATCGCCCAAGCAATATGAAACCTTCAAGCAAAACGTCATTGCCCTGATCAGTGCGGATGACAAAATCAGTCTCTGGGAATGGACGCTGCAGCGGATTCTCATGCATCATCTGGAACCGTCTTTCGACAATCAACCCAGAGAAGTTAAACCGGTTCATGGCCAGTTACACCCTGTGGTACGCCAGATCAATGCGGTGCTATCAACGCTGGCATATGTTGGCACATCGAACCCGGATGAAGTGGACAAGGCATTTGAAAGTGCACGCTCTGCGTTGGGCTCTCACCTGCGTGGCATTGAACTGCTTGATGTCAAAGCATGCAGCCTTAAAGCAGTGGGTGAGGCGTTGGATGAACTAGCCAAACTCAAGCCCGGCCCCAAGCGTAAAGTTGTTCATGCTCTGGCCAATGCGATCAGCAGTGACGGGAAGGTCACCGTTCGTGAAGCGGAGTTATTCCGCGCGATTGTGGATTCGCTGGATTGCCCCGTGCCACCGTTGCTGCCGGGGCAGCCGTTGGTTTGAATGCGTTTTGATAAACGTCTTGGACGTTTCAGCATCACGCAGTGATGCAGCTATTGTGACGCTCAATTTGTATCCAACATCACATGTTCAACGCAGTTTTGACTTGATCAATCACGGGTTTGTCCTGTGTGATGAGCGTTGCGTTCCAACCCAATGATTGGGCTTTGTCGATGTTGGCTTGATTGTCATCAAAGAACACGATTTGTGATGCCTCAAAGCCGGTGTGCTCTTGAGCGTATTGGTAAATGCCGTCATCCGGTTTCATGATGCCGATGAGATGGCTTGCCATGGGGTAGTCGAAAATTTCATCCAATGCCAGGTAATGTTCGGACGCAGGATCGAGCATCATGTCCCAGTGCATGTGACTGGTGTTTGAAAGGCAGGCGGTTTTAATGCCATCGGCTTTGAGTTGTTTAACGAAGTCCACCATGCCGGGCATGGGTTCTTTGAGCCACATCAGAAATGCAGCCTTGATGTCAGCAGCCGGTTTGTTGACCAGTTGGCTCACCGCGTCAGAGAACTGATCAATATCAATTTTCCCGGTCTCCATGGCAGTGAGTAATGGGCCGCTGATCTGCTCGTGTGCTTTGAGATAGTCGGCCATCTCCAGTTTGACACATGCAAGTGATGCGGCTTCCTGCCAGTTGTTGCAGATATCCACCATGACACGACCCAGGTCGAAGATGATGAGTTGGTTGTTGCTGGACATTAGCATTTCAATCATTTTGGTTTTAAGAATTTTTACCACAGATGCACACAGATGCATACAGATCAAGACAGTCAATCATCATAACTTTGTCTTGTCACATCTGTGTTTATCTGCGTTCATCTGTGGTTAATTTGTCTTAAAACGAATTATCCACGGACTTGCCCGTTGCCATACATGACCCACTTGTAGGTGGTCAGGTCGGCAGCACCCATGGGGCCACGTGCGTGGAGTTTGTCGGTGCTGATTCCGATTTCCGCACCCAGGCCGTATTCGCCACCATCACTAAAACGTGTGGAGCAGTTGACGAACGCGTTGGCGGTGTCGACGGACTGCACGAATTCTTCTGCGTGTGCAATGTTATCGGTGACGATGGCATCGGTGTGACGCGAGCCATGCTTGTTGATATGGGCAGCAGCCTGGGCAATGGAGTCCACGGACTTGATCGCAACAATCATGTCCAAATACTCTTCATCCCAATCTTCAGCGGTTGCAGCTTTGACCTGATCACTAAGTTTTTGAATTGCCTCATCACCACGGATTTCAACGCCCTTGGCAAGTAACGCTTCGACAATCTTCTTGCCCAATCCCGTGGCAATCACGTCCTTGTGCAGGAGCATGGTTTCTGTGGCATTGCACACGCCGGTGCGCTGTGTCTTGGCGTTGACGCAGATGTCGATGGCCATCTGTTCCTGAGCTTGAGAGTCGACGTAGACGTGACAGTTGCCGGTGTAGTGCTTGATCACGGGGATGTGTGCCTGCTCGACGACCGCCTTGATCAGTGACTTACCGCCACGGGGGATCGCAAGGTCGATGCGGTCGTCCATTTTCAGCAAGCTGCCAACAGCAGCGCGATCGGTGGTCTGAACCAACTGCACGATGTCGGGATTGAGCCCTGCATCTTCCAACCCGCCACGGACACAATCTGCTAATGCTGCGTTGGAGTGAATCGCTTCCTTGCCACCACGCAGGATTGTCGCGTTACCGCTCTTGATACACAGGGCAGCGGCGTCTGAGGTGACGTTGGGACGGGATTCAAAAATGATGAGCACCACGCCCAAAGGCACCCGCACCTTGGAGAGCTTTAAGCCATTGGGGAGGATGCGGCCTTCAATGATTTGGCCCAGCGGTTCAAACTGCGAAGCGATCTCGCGGACGGACTGTGCGATCGAGGCAATGCGTGTATCGTCGATTTTCAGACGGTCGAGCATCGCTGCTGACAAACCATTTTCCTGGCCGGCAGCAAGATCCTTGGCATTCTCCGTTTTCAGAAGCTCAGCGGAGGCCTCGATGCGGTCTGCAATGGCGTTGAGCGCAGCAATCCGCTGCTTGCTCTGGACGCTGGAAAGTGACCGGCTGGCGGCATAGGCTTTGTCAGCCAACTGCTCGCAGTAAGCCTGGGTATCGGTGATATCGCTTTGCGTCATGGTGCTGGACATCGCACTGACTCCTGTCTTGTGTGGTCAAAAATATCAAGACAGGCATTTTAGCAGGTGTCGGGGATTGATGCGATAGGGTGTTTTGCAGGATTCTTGTCCAACGTTTCAAGTCAATTTAACCACAGATGCACACAGATGAACACAGATAAAGGCAAAGAAACCATACATTTGATAACTGGGAAGAAATAGTACAACTCTGGCAGCATAGCCATCAGGTATCCAGCTTCAATGTTCTTATCTGTGTGTATCTGTGTGCATCTGTGGCAAAAACTGCCTTGATCACGAGCGATCACTGTCTGGCAGTAATTTTGAGATTGATCGCGCCAGGGGCTTCGACGAGTTTGACGCTTTCGGGTTTCTGGATCAGCGGGACGATGGCGATGGACTCTTTGCCCACGCCTTTTGCAAGGTCGTCTGCTTCGAGTTTGAGGTCTGCCCAGATTTTGATTTTGCGGGATGCAATGTCATCAATCAGGTCGTTGGGGCCGGTGAGTTTGACCGAGCGAATGAGCTTGTCCTGATCATTGACCAGACTCACATCGTATTGACTCATCGAAGCCACGGGCATGACCAGTCGGACAGCAATGCTGGAGATGGTTGCATTTTTTGTCTGACGGGTGAGTGTGAATGTCACCTTGGCTGATGGCGGGTCAATGCGAACATCTTCACTGCGGACACTGTCGGGTGCCAACAGTTGAACGCCATCGATCGTGTGGGATTGGTTGAGTGTCAGGCGATCAAGCACCTGCTTGTTGAGACGGGCAGTGATGGTGTCACTTTCCGTGAGGTTGTTTAAGAGGTCCTTGGGCAAGTGTAAAATTGCTGTGGCAGGCTCAATGACCACATCCTGAATCATGGAATCGCCTTCAGTGCTCTGGGCGATTTTCAACTCCATGGCCTGAAGTTTCTTGACGTTGACGACGACCTGTGCAGGTTTGACTTCAGTGATGTTCACACTGAGATTGGCGAAAATCGGCAGGGAGGTGAACACCTGCTTAAGCAGCAGTTGTTGGTTACCATCCGGGGCATTGGGGTCTTCGGAAAGGGGGATCGGGATCGCCTTGCCATCGAAGAGTTGATCAAGCTGGACATACTGGGCTGAGGAGCATTGGAACGTCACACGTGGCGTGTCTTCCAGGTGTGTGGGCTTGATGAGCAGGTCCTGGCCGGTGGCAGCGACGAACTGAATGGGAATGTCCATCTCGTAGGTCTTGATGTTCTCACCTTCAGCATACAGCCAGACCAACACAGCCACGAGTGTGACGGTGATGTATTCTCGAATATGTGCTGAGGAAAGTAATTTCACGCTGCTTCAAACTCCGTTATACCGATTTCTTGTCTTTCATTTTCACTGTGGCTGCCAGGTCTTCACCGTCGACACTTTTCATTTCACCCATCCCGCGAACCAAAGCGGTACGCAGACCATCGGGGGAAAGATTACGCACCAGACGCCCACGTTCAGCAAGACTAATCGTGCCTGTCTCTTCACTGACGACGACCACCAGGGCATCACACTCCAGCGAAAGCCCGTAGGCTGCGCGGTGTCGCGAGCCCAGTTCCTGGCTGTACTGTTCGGCTTCGGCCAGGGGAAGTTGGACACCTGCTGCGACGATGCGTTCACCGCGGATGACCACCGCCATGTCATGCAGCGCGCTGCCGGGCCAGAAGATCGTGTTGAGCAGTTCATTGGAGACATGGGCATCAAGCTGTGTCCCGGCCTGCACGACACCTTCAAGTCCAACATCACGTTCAAGGACGACCAGCGCGCCGATCTTGTTCTTACTCAAATAGGACACCGAGTTGATCAATTCCTCAATCACCTGTGCACGACGAAGTCCTGTAGCGGACCTGAACAGGCGAGCTTCACCCAATCGGACAAACGCACGACGCAGTTCAGGTTGGAAGACAATGACCATGGCCAAAGAGGCATAGCCCAGAAAGTTGTTGTAAAGGAAATTGAGTCGTTCAAAGGCCGAGCCACTACCCAGAATCTTGATGATCAAGGTGGCGACAATCAGGACAAGCACCGCACCTTTAATGGCTCGGGCGCCGCGTGTCCCGCGGAGGAATTTGAAAACCATATAGGTGACGGCCCAGAACAACGCCAGCTCAATCAACACCACCAGTGGCTCGTTATGCAGATAACCAGCCAGGCGCAGCAGCAGTAAATTCAGGCGTTCAAACAGATCCATAAATCAGCCGTCAGATCGTCAAAAAAGTCGGGCATCCCATTGTATAGCACCATGATACAATCAATCCCCGATTATTTGTATCGGCACAAATGCCCCAATGACCACAAAATGGCTTGAAGATGATGACATCTTGTGCCAACTTGCCTATAAACTGTTATACTGTCGTGACTCTCTTGAGACGGAGCTTGATGCATGCCGGTACAAAAACTGGATCTACTGAAGAAGAACGTTCAAAAAGTCTTTCTGGGTAACCAAGCAGCAGTGGACAAGATCATTGTCTGCCTCTTGGCGCGGGGCCACGTCCTGATTGAAGACGTCCCGGGTGTGGGTAAGACCATCCTTGCCACCGCACTTTCCAAAAGTCTTGACTGCACCATCGCTCGTGTGCAGATGACCCCTGACCTCTTGCCGGGCGACATTCTGGGTGTGACCATCTGGAATCAGCAAAAGGGCGACTTCATTTTCAAACCAGGCCCGATTTTCTCCAACGTTCTGTTGGCAGACGAAATCAACCGTACC
>JBICHS010000716.1:0-3451 GCA_043101135.1 Phycisphaeraceae bacterium JB051 | reverse complement strand
GGGAGCAGCTTTGAGTGCGAGGTTGCCCGCACAAAGGTTCACGCCGGCTGTTGATATGCCTGCTAAAACGTGAATCGAAATGAGCAGCGGGATCGTGAGCATGTGACGCTCAGGCATGGTCGTGAACGGCCAGATCATGATACTCACGATAAACAACGGCCCGGACACCGTCAGCACACTCTTGTTGGAAAAGCGATCGGCCAACTTCCCCCAGATGCGAAAGAAAATCACGTTGACCAACTGGCTGAGCACACTCAAACCAATCACCCATGTCATGCTCAAACCAATGCGCTGAAGCAGGTACACCGTGAAAAAAGGTGCAGCCAGATTGATCGCAAAACTCCATAGCCCCATGAAGATCAACAGGTGTCTGAAATTGCCCGCTCGAAACGGTTCAGCCAACACGCTCAGTAAACCCTTGTCATCAACCTTGGCCATCACCGGCTCGGGGATACGCATCTGAAAAAAGCAGCCAACCAAACCGGCAACGCCACCAGCAGCAAGCAGGATCGTATAGGCCATCAGCTCTGGCCCGAGTTGCGTTTTGAAGTAGTCCACGCCAAAGCCGGCTGCCATGCTCAGGACCGCACCCAATGCCGTGGAGATGGCCATTCGCTTGGCAAAGTAGCCCCCCATGATTGACTCGGGCACAAAGTCGCGCATCCATGAGTTCCACGCACAACCTGCAACCGCGCCCAATGCAAAGTAAATCGCAATGGCAAACAACAACACAGGCACGCGCATCGCTTCGGGTAAGAACCACGGGATCGCTGCTGCGACAAGCCAGAAACATCGGCCGATGATGCAGCAGGCACATACCATGGCTTTGCGTAATCGCAGTCGGTCGACAAGATAAATCGCAGGGATTTGCAGAATCTGTGTCGCTGGTCCCACTGCTGCCAAAAGGCCGATGGTCTTGTTGGACGCACCGATGAGTAACGCGAATGCAACCAGAAATGCACCGCCGGTAAACACGCCCATCACCTGGCTGCACATGCCATCCAACAGCAGTGCATTGAGCCCGGACTTGACCTGTTTTTCAGTGATTTGCGTTTGGGGTTTAAACCAATGGCCCACGTTCGACCTCGACTTCCATGACGAATAGGTTCTAAGGCCAATGTATCAACTTGGCCCGGCTATCAACAAGCTCCGTGAAACGATGCCGTGGACGGTGATATCATAAAGCAGACGCAACGGGCTGTGGGTTCTTTTTGAGGATGAATTTTCGAAACAGCATGATCCAAGGCGGACTTAGCAGCAACGACAACGCAATCACCGCCATCGCCATTTGATAACCGTATTCAGAAATAATCTTTGTTTGATAGCCCACCGCAGCAAGCACAAAACTAAACTCACCAATCTGGGCCAGCAAAGCACCGGCATACAAGCTCTGACGCCAACCTTGCTTCAACATTCGGATCGCAATGGCGTTGATGCCTGTGTTCGTCACGAACGTTGCAAGCAGCAGTAAACCGATCGCCTGCCAGTTGGCAAGTAGGAAACGCAGGTCAATGAGCAAGCCGACCGAGATGAAAAACAGTCCCATGAACACAATGCGAAACGGCTCAACGCTGCTCTTGACCCAATCCGTTTGACGGGAGGCAGCAATCAGTACACCTGCTGCAAAGGCGCCCAATGCTGCGGACAAGTTCATCAGGCCTGTGAGAAATGACAAGCCGAAGCAAACCGTCAACGCAGTGAACACCTGCATCTCACGGTCATCTTCCAACGTCTTGGCGCCCGGGAAAGCGATCTGCCCACGTCGGATCACGGCGATCAATGCCAGAATAATCACACACCCGCCAACAAGCTGTATCAGGAATTGACCGATCGCAGGCGTGTCCCCGTTCAGCAGGCCCAGCACAATGAACATGGGGATCACCGCAAGGTCCTGCGTGATGGTGATCCCTGCCACATCACGTCCCAGCGGTTGATCCAGCTCGCCCGTCTCACGCAGCACATTAAGCAGCACAGCCGTACTGCTCATGCTGATGACAAAGCCAAGAAATACAATCCGTCGCATCGGCCAGTCCAGAACCAGACCAATCGCCCAGACACATAGGACGCTAAAGCCGATCTGTAATGCCGTCCCTATGATCGGGACCCGCCAGTTGGCTATCAGGCTTTTGACAGGCAGTTCCATCCCGACAAAAAACATCAGCAGCAACACACCCAAAGCCCCAGCACGCGAGGCAAAGCCCGCATCCGTGATCACCCCCAACCCATATTGGCCAAGCATTACCCCAGCTAAGACGTAGGCAATCACATAAGGCTGGTGAAATCGCTTGAGGGTTAATCCAATCATCAAAATGACCAGACCTACGCCAGCAAACAAAGGAATGAGCGGGTCCATATGCATGAGCCCGATTATCCAAAATGCCCAACACGCTGGCAAGAATACATCGTCAGCGTACTGAATTTCATCGGGATTTCACATCACTGATCTGTCATGCATTGTTGATCGGTCACTGCCTTCGCGAGATGCCTTGTGTCGAGCCGGTGTATCTTGCACATGTAGCTGGTGCGTTCAGAGCCATGGATGAAACCGCATCAGCCTGATATCAGAGACATCATGTGATTCTCGGGAAATCTCCAATCGTGATTTTGTCTCAAAAATGAAGATTACTTTGCCCCTTTTCCCGAGATTGGCAGCCACAAAGTGGTTACAATGTGACCGCACATCCAACACGGTAACAGGGGGCACGGGTTTATGAACCTGCTCAAAAACATCTTCGACTGGTCAGCATTCTGGGGCGATCTCAATAACGCTGGCATTGACGCGGTCTTTTACTTTTTCTTTGCATTCATAGGAACTTTCCTTTTTCTGTTGAAGCTCTCCTTGAGTATTTTCTTCGGAGGGGATACAGATGTTGACTTGGGGCTTGATGCTGCAGACCTCGATGCAGATTTTGATGCGTCCGAGAGTTTTAATTTACTTTCTATCCAATCATTCCTCGCCTTTTTCATGGGGACGGGTTGGATGGGACTCATTGCTCGTTTTGACTGGGAATTATCACGGATTGCAACAGGATTTGCAGCAGCATTATTTGGCTTTGCCTTAATGAGTTTGTCAGCTTGGCTGATGATGGTGATGAAAAAGCTCGAACAAACCACAGAGTACGACCTCAAGACTGCGATTGGACATACCGGTCGTGTGTATATGAACATTCCAGAAAAGGGTCACGGAGCCGGTCAGGTTGAAGTGACCGTTTCGGGCCGAAAGAAAATCTTAAATGCTATATCTGATGGGCCAGCTGTGGCGTCCTTTACCAGTGTTAAAGTCATTGACGTACGCGATGACGAAACACTGATCATTTCGATGATTCAGGATTAAACAGTGGTTCGTCCATTTTGCAGTGACTAAACACTCAGGGGACGGGGGACGTCCGGTTTTGCCAAAAGCAAATATCTTCCCGTCAACATTTCAAAAATCTCTTTTGAGGGAGGATTC
>JBICHS010000715.1:0-2632 GCA_043101135.1 Phycisphaeraceae bacterium JB051 | reverse complement strand
AACCGCAGGATGGCTGCGGTTTTTTTATGCGCGTTTTTGATTGATGCCGTGGGTGTGTGTGAATGGGGGGCGAATCAGATTGTTTGCAACGTTTTGTTTCAAGGCAACCGAGTCAAGATGGCTTGGCTATATTAAAGCATTGAAGCACACACTCACGTACCCACATTGCCCGTTCATCCTGGCCGGGTTTTTATCATGTTTATCTGTATTGCATGATGTGTCTGATCACGCCTGACGTGCACGACCGCGACGACGAAGCAGAAGCAATGAGCCGATCCCCAATACGGATAGACTTGCTGGTTCAGGAACTGATTGGGCGCGAACGCGTCGGCTGACTTCAAAGGAAAGCGGCAGGGCGGTCCCGGTTTTGGCCATGCTCACCAGTGAGGCATTGCGACGCGGACGTTGTTCCTGCGTGTTCACCAGTGTGCGATAGCTGCTGTCAATAGCTGCAAGAATTGTCCCGTCACCACAGCAGGCCATCCATGCGGTATCCACGGGCAATTGGTTCGTTCCACTGCCACGGATCGTCGGGCCATGGCCGATGAGTTGCATGGTTTGGATGTCAGGAGATTGCTGAGTATCCGTCGTGTTTGTCAAGAGCAATGCCGTTAGCGGTGAAAGCTGAATGTGTGTGATCTGCTGCATGAAATCACGAGTCTGTGATTCAGAGGCATCATGGCTGGTTGCGATTGACGGTTGGCCATGGGGATTGATGGATGGGATTGAGGAAGTAACTTCGCCGGAGAATAGCGGGGTGGCAATGTTGAATTCGTCAGTCTGATCCCAGACGGCTGCGGACGCAGGATAGAGCTTGCCGAACATGGTGATGATCAGCACAACAAGACCATATGCAAAATGCCTGGCGGAGCGACTCATATGCGTCCGATCCCCTCCAAATGCGTCCAATTTGATCCAACAGGCATTGGATCACTTTCTCCATATGCAGTTTAATCCCTCTTTGGATCAAAACAATTACTAGTACACAAAACCTGCAAAAGCGCCATGGTTCAAGGCGGTTTGAGCACGGGGTAGGAATTATAGGGGATGTGTGATTTGAAGCGGTTGTAACGATTGTATGGCCTTGGAAGTTTGAGTTGTGTTAACGCATGGTATTTGCTCTTGGGACGGATGATTGCTTTGGAGATAATGGGTTTGTTCACAGCGACGCAAAATGCACAAGGGCGACGTTTTGAACGAGGGAGGGACCACGTGAGACATTCCTGCGGACGTATGTTCCGTCGGCCAGACCGGGGTAATGCACTGCACATTCTGTCAGTACTTGTCATCTGCGGACTGCTGAGCTGCACAACGTTGCATGCGTCTGAAAATAACCAGCCGCAGGCATCGATCATTGCGCCCCAGTTGTTGACGGAGGTTGATGCTCTTTTGGCGACCGATTCCGCTGTTTCACCATCCAAGGTGACTCAAGGAATGGGGCCTTTGGTGTTGCAGGTTCAAGCAGGTGATTGGCCTGATCGTCAGATTCATGCATACCCAGTTAGCGAGACGCAACTCAATGTTACTGCGATTCCACTGCCCAACGCGTTTGGGATGGCATTGTTGTTGTTGACTCTGATGCTCTTGGCTTATCTGATCCGGCGATACCGCGCATCGGTCTCATAAAACATCAACCCTGAATACAAAATAAAAAACGCCACGCGAGCTGTACTTGCGTGGCGTTTTATGTTTGGTTCTTTGATTGATTACTCGTCAACCGGCTGGACCTGTTTGGCGTCCTGGCTTGCATTGACGGTTTGTGGTTGGCCGATCCATCCCTTGAGATAGGCTCCCATGCCGATGAGCAGGATGACGGTGACACAGGCTGCCAAACCCATCAGTGGGCGAAACAGTTCATTGTGCGCTTCGTTGAGGAGGATGGCTTTGTCGCGTGACTCTTCCATTTCCATACCAACTTGATCCTGATCTTCAGGGCTCAGTGCAGTAATGCTGTTGGGGTTGGGGGCTTTGTACTTGAGCGGGTCTTCATACAGTGAGACCGGATGTGGCGGTTTGAGATGTCGTTCGTGTCGCGACATGTCCAAATCCTGGTCATCTGCCGAATGCGTCTGGTCCACCTCTGGTTTGGCTGTGACCTGATCGGCTTGTGACATCAATGCCTGGGTGACACGTTCGCGGTAGGCAGCTGCCTGCTGCTGGTCTCCAAGTGTTTGCAGTGATGCCTGAAAGAGCACTTTGGCAAGCGGTTCGCCGGCTTGATTGGCACGATCGCGCAATGTCGCTAATTGCTCTGCGTCATCCCAGATCGCACGCTGTGTGTTTGAACGCTGCGGCGCGTCATCGACTTGCTCTGCAATAGGGGCTTGCGTCGTCTCAAGAACTTCCGGGGTTTGCCTTGGTTTGGGATTTGATTGTAGCGTTTGCTGCTGCATCTCCTGTCTCTCTTTCCCCCGCATTTTGGTTACGAACAAGCGCGTGGCCTGGTCAATCCAATATGTGCGGACCCGTCCCACTGACTAGGTCGTCCATATCAGGGGTAGACTTAAGTTGAATCTGTATGGAGCAGTGAAAAATCTCGAAAGGTTGTTGCTACAAACCTGCAGGATCACCCAGATTGAGACTTTGAGGCCGGCTTATCGGGACATTGGTTATGGTGTATTGTGTGGCCAGC
>JBICHS010000714.1:0-7463 GCA_043101135.1 Phycisphaeraceae bacterium JB051 | reverse complement strand
CTTTTGCTGCATGAATTGCAGGCCACGCGGGGTAATTGTGATCACGCAGACTGTCACTATTAGCGGGGGGGGGGGTGGCGCTGTTGCTTTTGGTTTGCACCGAAACGGTCACCGGCCCACAATGAGCATGGGCAGGTATCGAGATGTCGCCGGCTGCCGGATCATCCACACGATTGACCAAAACATTCTTCGCATCCGCCAAGGCGTTGATCTGATCGTTGACCGATTTGTCGTCCGTCGCAATGATCACCAGAAACGTGTTGTCCAGATCAGGCTCGCTAAACGCGCGTTGCTCACAGCTCACCGAATCCATTGCTAGTAGCTGCTCATCACAAGAGGTCGCAACCACAGTCACAATTGCGCCCACGGACACCAATGACTCGGCACGACGCAGAGCGACTTTACCTCCGCCGACAATTAAGCAGCGACGATCGGTGAGTTTTAAGATGACGGGTAAATCATTCACGGTTGTATGGTAACGGGAATAGGGACTAGGGACTAGCGACCATAGACCAGGAAAGGCACGCAACCGAAACATTGGTGCAAAACATCGTCTTTTTATCGTGGTTACACAGACATGGCTTGTCGGGCTGTATCTGTTTGTCTTTCCCCTCGTCCCAAGTCGCTAGTCCCTGGTCCCTGCATTATCATGGTTCGTATGTCAGGATTATGGGATCAACGCAAAGCTGAGAATCTCCAACGGGCTGAACCGTTGGCCATGCGCATGCGCCCGCGAACACTCGATGAATTCATCGGCCAGGAACATCTGCTCGGTGAAGGGCGTATGCTCCGACGCATGCTCCAGGCGGATCGCCTCACCTCTGTCATTTTCTATGGCCCACCGGGTACCGGCAAAACCACCCTCGCCCGACTTATTGCGGACTACACCCAGCGACGCTTTGAACAGGCCAATGCCGTGGCTGTGGGTGTTAAGGAAGTCCGCGACATTCTCAAGCGGGCTCAGGATCATTTGGCGATGGACAGCCGCCAGACGATTCTGTTTCTCGACGAAATCCATCGCTTTAATCGGGCTCAACAGGATGTCTTACTCGGTGATGTCGAACGGGGCGTGGTCACGCTCATTGGTGCCACCACGGAGAACCCGTACTTTGCCATTAATTCCGCGCTGGTGAGCCGTTCACAGGTTTTCCAGTTTGAGCTTCATGACAAAGAGCAGGTCTTGACCATCCTCAAGCGTGCTATCGAGCACCCCGACCGCGGGTTTGGCAAGCTCAATCTCAACGTCACCGATGAAGCCTTGGAACACTGGGCGACGCTTTGTGATGGCGATGCCCGTCGTGCTTTGACCGGGCTTGAAATCGCGGTGCTCAGTTCAACGGATACCGCGGAGAATGATGACACGCCGATCACCATTGATCTGCAGGTTGCCCAGGAATCCATCCAGCGTAAAGCCATTGTCTACGATGGGACCGGCGATGATCACTACGACACGGTCAGCGCGTTTATCAAGTCCATGCGTGGCAGTGACCCGGATGCTGCGATTTACTGGCTTGCGAAAATGCTCGAAGCCGGTGAAGACCCACGTTTCATCGCACGACGTATTGCGATTTTAGCCAGTGAAGATATTGGCAACGCTGACCCGCGCGCCATCTCCGTTGCTGCTGCTGCCTATGACATCACCGAACGCATCGGCATGCCCGAGTGTCAGTTGACCTTGTCCCAAGCTGTGATTTACATGGCCACCGCACCCAAGAGTAATGCTTGCACCGTCGCCATCGGCAAAGCCATGTCCGATGTCAAAGCAGGGCGAACCGTGCCCGTCCCCAAACACCTGCGAGATGGGCATTATGCGGGCGCCAAGGAGTTGGGACATTCAGTTGGATACCAATATGCTCACAATTCTGAAACCGGCTATGTGGATCAGGAGTACCTTGGTGTGGACGTGCAATACTACCAGCCCACACAACGGGGTTACGAGCAGCGGATCACGCAATTTCTCGAGTGGATTGCCAATCAGAAAAGTTCGACAGATAATGCCCAATCGCCCGATAACAAATAAGTGTGGGGATCGGGATTGATTACGTTGATTGCCAGGAACGCAGAAGAATGACATTACCCTCACAAGTTGGACGCATTGCCGGCCCAGGCGCTCGAGTCACACGTAAACGCAGACGTGGGAAAGGGCCGTCGCTATTGCTGCCGTTGATCCTGCTTGCCGCGATCTGTGGTGGTGGTTATTACGCATGGTCCAAGTGGTTTTCACCACAAAAGCCCGGCAATGAAGTCGATTCAACTCAGGTGACCACGCCATCCAACGGCAATACCTACGCGTCCGCTGCTGCTTCGTCGGACAATCAACCTGCTCGTCTGTTTCCGCTACCGACATCGACGAACCCGCCCGCTCGCGTGGAGTTGGATCCGTTGGTGTATGACGATCCCAAGCCTGCTGCCAATACGAATACACCTACGGATCAGCCGATCAAGCCTGTATTCATTCCATTGCCTGAGGTTTCAGTCGATTCCGTCACGCAGCCAAAGCCTCTCACGCCGACCCCTGTTGCAACGAATCAGAATAACGCGACACCCGTTGGCATCGACACCCCCGAGCCTGTCCCCGGCACGCCTGAGTTAGCGCCGGCGGTCCCGATTCTCGCAGAGGATGCGAGCATTGCTCAGCAGATTGCCCAAGCCATGAGCATGCTCAATTCAGGCCAGAAACTCCAGGCTCGCGCCAAACTCAGTCACCTGATTTTTGAACAGCATGACAAGCTCACACTCAGCCAGGCCAGTCGCATCCGCGGGACGCTTAAAACGCTTAGTGATGATCTGATCTTCTCCAAGCGTGTTCTTGAAGGTGACCCCGTCGTCGGTGAGCATCTGGTTCGCACCGGTGATTACCTTGGCCCGATTGCCCGCAGCTACAAGACCGAATACCAACTGCTTGAACGCATCAACAAGATCAAAGCCACCCGCATCTGGGCGGGTATGAAACTCAAGGTCATCAAGGGACCGTTCCATGCCATCGTCGATAAGTCCGACTACCTCATGGATGTCTACCTTCAAGACGATAAGGCCAACAAAGTCTACGTTGCCACCTACGCCATCGGCTTGGGAGAACAGGACTCCACGCCCATCGGCACATGGCGCGTCCGCCCGGGAAGCAAAGTCGAAAACCCCTCATGGTCCGACCCCCGCGATGGCAAGCTCTATCAACCCGACGATCCGGACAACCCCATCGGCGAATACTGGATCGGCCTGCAAGGTACCAGTGAAAACACCCAGGATAAACAAGGCTACGGCATCCACGGTACCACCGAAGCCGAATCCATCGGCCAACAAATGTCCATGGGCTGCATCCGCATGCGTGCTGACGATCTCGTCTGGGTGTACTACATGATGGTGGATAAAGACTCGACGGTGACGATCAGAAGGTGATTTATTCTTGCACTTTGTTGGGTATGATGACACTCCAATTCCATGTCGAATGTGTTCTGTGTCCAAGGCAGTTTTAACCACAGATACACACAGATGAACTCAGATAAAGGCAATGAGATGTCAATGATTTTTTGTCTTGGCATCTGTGTGTATCTGTGTTCATCTGTGGTTAATCATGTCTTAAAGCCATTGCGTTGATTACGCCAATAAATGACAACAAATAAAAAACCCTCTGACGCATTTACGCCAGAGGGTTTTATTTTTGCTTATTGCAATTCTGTTTGACAGACTAATTCAAATTAGCCCTTGTTCCAGAACTGAGCACCGTAGATGGCGTTGTCGCCCAACTCTTCGGCGATGCGGATGAGCTGGTTGTACTTGGCGTTACGGTCGGAGCGGCAGGGGGCACCGGTCTTGATCTGGCCACAGTTGGTGGCAACGGCGATGTCAGCGATGGTGGCGTCTTCGGTTTCACCAGAGCGGTGAGAGAGGACGGCACTGTAACCATTGCGGATGGCAAGACCGACGGCGTCGAAGGTTTCGCTGAGGGTACCGATCTGGTTGACCTTCACGAGAATCGAGTTGGCGGTGTTGTTTTCGATGCCCTTGGTCAGGAACTTCTTGTTGGTGACGAACAGGTCGTCGCCGACGAGTTGGACCTTGTCGCCGATCTTCTCGGTGAGGGTCTTCCAACCAGCCCAGTCGTTTTCGGCAAGGCCGTCTTCGATGGAGCGGATGGGATACTTCTTGCACCAGTCAGCCCAGATGCCAGCCATTTCGTCGGAGCTGATGACGTTGCCCGGATCGCTGGAGAAGAAGCAGTAGCCTTCTTTACCAAGCTTTTCAGCTTCGTTCCACAGTTCGGAAGTGGCGGGGTCAAGGGCGATGAAGATCTGTTCACCGAACTTGTAACCAGCCTTGGTGACGCCTTCTTCGATGACCTGGATGGCTTCTTCGTTGCTCTTAAGGTTGGGAGCGAAACCGCCTTCGTCACCAACTGCGGTGGAAAGGCCCTTGTCGTGAAGAACACCCTTAAGGGCGTGATAGATTTCAACGCAGGCTTGCATGCCTTGGTCGAAGGTTTCAAAACCCCAGGGCTGAATCATGAATTCCTGGAAGTCGACGGTGTTGTCTGCGTGCTTACCACCATTGAGGATGTTCATCATGGGAACGGGAAGAACCTTGGCACCACTGCTACCGAGGTAGCGGTAGAGGGGCAGGCCCACTGCGTTGGCAGCGGCGTGAGCGACGGCCATGGAGACACCGAGCATGCCGTTGGCGCCGAGCTTGCTCTTGTTGTCGGTGCCATCGAGTTCGAGCATCAATGCGTCGATGGATTCCTGTTCACGCACGTCCATATCCAGGATTTCGCCAGCGATGACTTCGTTGACGTTCTGGACGGCCTTCTTGACAGACTTGCCAAGGTAGTAGCTCTTGTCACCGTCGCGGAGTTCAACCGCTTCGTTTTCACCGGTGGATGCACCACTGGGAACCTGGGCACGGCCCATGAAACCACCGAGGGTATGGACTTCAACTTCGACGGTCGGGTTGCCACGTGAGTCGAGCACCTGGCGAGCGTGTACATGATCAATTTCGTAGCTCATGACGGATCCTTTTTAAAGGTTGCTTGGGTTATGCAATTTAATCGTTGGTGAACCTTAGGACATAAAAAGGTTCAACGAGCCGAATATTGTAGCGACTGGGAGAAATTCTGCACGTTTGGGTCGCCTGCACACCAAAATTGAACCTTCAACCAGCGTGGCCCGAACGGTTTAGACCTGTCAAAACAATGTGAGCAGGGCGGCTAAAGCAACCTGGTTGTAACGCTGACGTGGCATGGGAATGTCCTTGAACATCAGATACCTTGTGGGTGATTGGATTGACTGTTTGCAATCACGCTTTCGCGTTGAACAAGCTGGCAGGGCAATGCAATTTTCTTGGCTGGCGTAGTCGGATCATCAAGTTGACCTTCGATCAGATCCAGCACGCTGTGTGCATAGTCATTGACGTTGGTCTGCAGTGCGGTCAAAGGCGGATTCAGGTAGGGTGGGATCAGCGATTCACCTGCATACGTCACCAGGCTCACGTCATCGGGAACCCGCCAGTTGCCAACATCTTTGAGGGCTTTCATGACAGCCAGGGCCCCTGTCCATGCAACGCAGAAAACCGCGGTGAATTTCGGGCGCTTGGGACTGATCAGAAACTCGCAAAAGCTTTCATACGTCATTGCAATGCTGTCTTCGCCATGACGAATGCGACAATCCAGAATCAAATCGTCCGCATGCGTTTGGCCTTGAGTCAACATTTCATCTCGAGCGCCTTGAGCCCGTTGGACAATCGACTGGGCACGTGGCTCGCTGATCACCGTGAGAATTTGTTCGTGACCCTGGGACATCAAATGCTCAATAGCCATCCGGCCTATGGCAATGTTGTCCGTACTCACGCCAGAAATCTCCGGATCGTCAGGCACCTGGATCACCGTGACAACCGGGCGATTGGGACGACGCAAAACATTCATCAAATGATCCGGGATATTGACCATTGAGGTCATCAAAATACCTGCATCACGATTGCCAATCGCGCGGTTGAGTTCCAGCTCATGCATCTCTGCATGACTTGCATCAACTTCCAACTGCCAGCCACGACGGGTGCAGTCGGTGACCATCGCACGCTGCAGTGCGTCGTAATCCGGTGATGACCATGAAGGGCGAACCAACACCACGCGCTGAGCAGCCTTGGGAGGCATCTCCGAAACCACCAGACGATTGCGACCATCCGGCCGACGTATCAAGCCTTCTTTCTGCAGCGTTGATAATGCCTGCGAGATCGTTGCTTGTGATGCATTGAATCGTTTCTTGAGTTCATTGACCGTTGGCACAAACGCACCGGGCTCCATCAGACGCAGCTCCTGGCGGAGGGTTCGCATCACATGAAAATGCCTGGTTGCAGTCAGTGGTTTGGCCATGATCGATTCCTTGCGTTCATGAACTCTGAAAATTGTCTCTTTTCAATCATTCGGAGCATCATGATAAAAGGCAATACATATCGATATAATAATTTTGATGTAATGTTATTAAGTGTATTTAATATCGATATGACATTGCGCCGCCAAAAATGTAAATCAAGTGTTCTGAAATCAAAATTTGAGATTGATTGGTTGTCGGAGATCAAAATAATGATCAATCAATGTCAGATTATTTTTTAATCGATTACATATCAGGAGCGTGGATTCAAACCCAGCTCATTGATATGTGCACATGGACGATATAATGATCATCATGTTCCAATCATTCTTGTTTGAGTCTAGGCGAGATCGTTGAAAGTGTTTAAGTGTATTTTATATTGTTGTTTGCGTAAAAACGAAAACCTTTAAACGAGCCTGTGACTGTCAGTATGAATGATCAAAGACGTAAACGTAACGATTATGTCATGATTGACTTTGCATCAGTTGTATGAGCCACGTAAAATTCGACTCTGAACAACACCGGCGGACAGGCCGCTGGGCAGCTTTGACAAGTCAAGATTTCGATCCATACAACAAGGTGTAAGGCAGCCATAGAACCGCCCTGCCTGGCTTCTACTGTCCAATTATACATAAGGTATATTATCGGACTTTAATAATACGGCAGGGGGTGCAAGTTCGGCCCCGATATGGGCTTGTGTATTTGGCTTCAATCTCTTTGAGATTGCTTTTGGGCTTCTGTTTGGCCATGTAAACACTTTGTCTTGTGAACGAAATCTGCTAAACGACGGATACCTCAACCGCATGTCCGACACACCCCTGGCTGATGCCACGCAGGAACTTCTCGATACCGCTCGCAACACCCATCAGAATGCTGTCAAAGCCCTGATGGATCTCCAGGAGCCCGAAGGTTTCTGGTGTGCAGAACTTGAAGGCGATTCGATTCTTCAATCCGAGTACGTCCTGCTCAAATGGATCATCGACCAGGAACACGATCCACGCATCCCCAAGATCATCAAATACCTTCGCAAGCAACAAACAGAAGACGGCAGCTTCGTCCAGTATCCCGGCGGCAAAATCGACCTCAGTGCCACCGTCAAAGCGT
>JBICHS010000713.1:0-2651 GCA_043101135.1 Phycisphaeraceae bacterium JB051 | reverse complement strand
GGTGCTCCTGGAACTCAACCCGGATTTGGGTTGGGTGCTTGGGGTGAGTATTGAGAATGATGCAGCATCTCTGGTCTTTCTCGATGCGCAAGGCCATGTCATGGATCGTGATCGCATGCTATTGCGTGAGCCGATCGAGTTCTTTGCCAAGGCGTTGCACAACCGCATCACCGGCTGGTTTGCGCGACATGGCAAGCCCAAAGGGCAACTGCTGGGGATCGGCGTGGGGATGACGGGGATCGTCAATCCCAACACCGGTGTGATCCTGCGGTCAACGCGATTCAACCTTGAGAATTTCAATCTTGCCCAATCGCTTCAGGAACTTTTTGATGTGCCTGTCTGCGTGGACAATGACTCAAACTTTGCCGCCCAGGCCGAGGCCACCAGTGGGAATGCCGTCGATACCGATGACTTTCTCTACTTCCTGGTCAATACGTCCGATGACAAGCAGGCCTACACCATCAGCAGCCTCGGTGCATCCCTGTTTCTCAACGGCAAGCTCTGTCGCGGTGCGCATTTTGGTGCAGGTGAAATCGACACGCTGCTTGACGGTAAACCCTATGGCACAGTGCAGGCGCAACACCTGCTTGCCATGGCGGACCCCGATGGCAAGTTTGTTGATGAACTGATGGAAATTGCAGACCACATCGCTGACACACTCGTGCTCATGACCGACCTGATCGATCCGTCGATCGTCATTGTCGGTGGGAATCTGGGCATGGCCAACCGGCAAATGCTCAGTTACATCCAGCAACGGGTCAATGAGAAAAACGTGCCAATCCCCATGCGGCATATCAAGGTCATGGCGTCAGCGCACATGGATCATGGCGTCTGTCTTGGAGCAGCATCCGTTGCCTTGGATCAGGCCCTGGTCAGTGAAGATCCACTGGTTTTAAGCGACGAAATTTCACAAACCCAACATGCCTGATGAATCAATGTATTCCGTGATTTTTCGTATTGCGCATCCCCAATTGCTGCGTTACTGCATGACGCCGAAACTGCAACGCAGTTTAAAACCCACCCTCCAGACAAGATTGATTTGTTATGCAAGATAATCCGTTGATGTTGATTCCCAATCCTGTTTCATGCAAGGTTGAAGAAGGTCATTTATCCATCAAACGTGACTGGTATTTGATGGCCAATGAACCATTGCTGCCTGATCAGGTCACGCTGTTGCAGGACATGCTCCAGCATGCTTTACCCCGTGATTACGCAGCCCGATATCAGACCATGCCCAATGGTCATGCTGCCAATCTGTTGATCCAGATGGACCCTGAAGTTTGCGAGGGTAAAGCTGAAGCATCCATCATCAGCATCAAGCAAAATCAGATTCAAATCTCAGCAACGGATCAGGCAGGTCTGTTCTATGCCATGCAGAGTCTGGTCCAATTGATTGGTGTCGCGGGCCCGTCGGGACAGATTCCCTGTTGCACGATCACGGATTATCCCCGCTATGCCTGGCGCGGTTTCATGCTCGATTCAGCAAGACATTTTCAATCTGTCCAATGGATCAAGCGTCACATCGACCGCATGGCAGCGATCAAGCTCAACCGGCTGCATTGGCATCTATGTGATGATGAAGGCTGGCGGGCGCAAATCAAAGCCTACCCACGCCTCACCGAGGTCGCGGCATGGCGTACTGAAAACGGTGAACGCTACGGCGGGTACTACACACAACAGCAGATGCGCGATATTGTCCAGTACGCCAAAGTTCGACACATCACCGTCATCCCTGAAATCGAAATGCCCGGGCATTGCAACAGTGCGCTGGTGGCTTATCCGGAATTTTCCTGTTCCGGTAAAGCCATTCAAATCGGTGAAGAGGGTTGGGATGCGTACAAGCAGATCGCCGGGCGACTGCCATATTGTGCTGCAAAACCAGCTGTTTTTGCATTCCTCAAAACCGTGCTCTCAGAGATGGCTCAGATTTTTGATCACCACCTGCACATTGGTGGCGATGAAACGCCCGGCGAAAAATGGGATAACTGCCCGCTGTGTTCAGCATTGAAATCCAAGCTTGGCTTCAAAGACAACATCGCTTTACGCACGCATTTTCTCAATCAGATTCACGATCACTGCACGCATACGCTAGGCCGCCAAAGTATTGTCTGGACCGATGGCGTGGATGAGCGAACCCCTAAAGATCAAATCGTTCATGCCTGGCATGCACACGAAGCCGCAACCGCTGCGCGACTTGGGCATCACGTCATCAACTCCAATCACGAATGGGTTTACCTGGACTACCCGCCAAGTGATGCTGATAAACACACCAAGCCTGATTGGATGCTCGTGTTGCCTCTGGAGAAGGTCTATCACTTTGACCCGACGCCCGAAGGCCTTGAACCAGAGCATCAGAAAAACATCCTTGGCAGTGAATCACCCATCTGGACCGAACACGCTCCGGATGAAATCGTACTGGAAAAACATATCTTCCCACGCCTGATCGCTTTTGCCGAAGCACTCTGGTCCCCACGGTGGGGCCGAAGCTTTGATGAATTTAAACTGCGTTTGGAACTGTTTGAAAACACATCCCAAAACAACCACAAAGCACACGCACGCCCCGTTGGCGTGACGGCGTGATCCATTGGTTTGATGTGGTGCATGACGGTGTCAATGTGAGGTTTGAAACCTGGCCAAGATGACCGGGCTAT
>JBICHS010000712.1:0-3327 GCA_043101135.1 Phycisphaeraceae bacterium JB051 | reverse complement strand
TACCCCCGATTATAGCGATAGAGCTGTTCACCTTCCATGTAACCATCAATAAAGGACATGGTGTTAACATCAACTCCGCCACCGGTGTGTGCAACAACACAATATGGTTCATTTGTATCAGTCAGCATGCCACACATACGCTTAATGAACTGACGTTGCGCAACCACGCTTGAAGTCATATCTTCGTCCCAAGATACGGCTTCTTTTCTCCCAGCTCCCTTTCGCAAAGCAGGATTGGAATCACCCCACGCAGGAATCATGCCATCACTGACAAAGCCTCTGACGCCTGCTTCATTGATTAGTTTGTCCCATGCCCATAGCTGCAGGTCACCTTCTGGGCCACGTTTATTTGTGGCGTATGCATTGACATTTCGATCACGGTAATAACGCCAATGAGGTTGGAGTAAGAAATCGTCACGAAACGCTTTGAAATACGGCGCATCTTCGCGCAATCCCTGACAAGTATAGAGCAAACCTATCAAGCCTTTGCCTGCCAATTCTTGTGTCCACTGCTTAAGCTCAGGGACAGGTTTAAGATCAGGATAGCCATGCCAACGTGACCAACGCTCCCATTTCCATTTGGCCCATGCTCGAATTCTTTTTTCAGGCATGGGCTTGGTCGGAGTAGGCTGAAGAAAGAAACGGAAAATGTCCCCTTCTTTGACCTGACCTTTTCCATCCACAAAATTTAACACCAACCAATTGATATCACCTTCTTCAATGATTTGAATTTGTTGACGTTTATTTTTCGAGAAGAATACCTGTGTATCAAAGTTAAAATCAAGTCCCTTATCGTATGTTCCCACCCATATATTCTTTGCTTCATTTCGATAGCCAGCGCCGGTGAGTTGTCCGATTTTTTGAACCAATGGGCCGTGTTTAACAAATGTTGTTTTATCCTTTTGCAATGGGATTCGAACCATTAAACGTTCAATATTTTCAGCAGGCAAGTGATCTATTTTGAACTTAACGACCATAAAGCCATCTGGCTCAATTTTATTCTGTGTCGAAAGTATCACTTTTCCTGACTTCTGTGATGCCTGAACACGGACGTTGACTTTATCTTTGACCACGGTGAACTGATCTGGTTTAAAGTCTAAAGTCTCACCGTCTACTACAACATGGATTTGAGGATCAGCAGCAAGTAATTGCCCACGTCCATCATTAAAAGAAATCGATGACGGCAAACCATTGCTAGCAAACGCCAATGACTTATCAAGCAGGTGTACATGACCACCCTCAACTACGGGATCAGTCCATGGCTTGGGAAATTGATCCGATAGATATGCCTTTCCAGCATCAGTTCCAAACCATTCTGGTGCGGTTACTTTCTTAAGTTTCTGACTGACACGAGCAAGCACCTTCCCATTGCTATCAGTCACTTTAAATTCGGCGAGTCGTTCCGGCTGACTACCGGGAACCAGGTCACAGTAGACATAATCAACTTGTTTTTTGGCCTGAATTGGGTCGCCATTATGATCTAACTGCAATGTCTCAGTCAGTTCTTTCCGAACCACAGAAAAACCTGTAACATTTAATTCCCCAAACAATTGCTCTTCATAGCCTTGATATTCAACCTTGCCAACGACTGTACCATTTAATGGACTGTATTGAATGGTCGCTTTACAATGTGGCTTCAAATCCGTTGCCAAATTTGGAATGGGCACCGATTCACAAGTCAGCTCATCTCTTCTTGCCTCTGGCAGAAAAGTGATGGTTCCCAATGGCATTGAGCGATAGCCCCCCCACCCAGGGAAATACCACCCTACCAAACCAGGCGGTCTGAAGCGAAATATATTGGCATATATTTTTTTACCAACCACCTGTTTCATACCGCAACTGGCAAAAGGGATTTTGATCTCAACTGTCCAAATACCATTCGAATACGGCTGAAAAGAAGCCTTGAATAATTTCCTTTCAAGTGGCATTTCGTTAAAAGTACGTTGCGTGCTCCCAACGGCATTCACAGAAAAAGTGTAATACCAATCAGCTTTGGACTTGTGACCATCCATTGCGCCATCGTATCCACCAACCTCAATTTTATCCTGAACAGCCACAAGTGGATCACGCATGCCCATCACAAACATCACGCCGTCATCATTATTGAAAAACAAATCATCCCATGGACGTTTATAGGCTTCTGGGTACCCCTTTTGCGATTCGTGACATCTGGCTGCCAGATAGATCGCATCCCGATCATACTTCAGATAAATCTCTGTCGGTTCATCGGCAATGTTTCGCTGACCCGAATCAAAGAGTCGACGCACAATTGCGGCATCTTCCCATTCACCTGCTTCAATCACCCCATCAATTTCAACGGGCTGCTGAGCCAGTGGCACATTGCAATGCGGGGGCATCTTCGCAAGCGAATTCTGGGAACAAGCCAGACAAAGGCACATCAAGAACGAAAAAGCTAACATACGAAATAACATTGATTTTTGGTCCTTTCCCTAGTCATGGGAACATAGGGATAGCATGGCAGGTACCGATCACACCCAACAACACGAATTGACTCTATTTAAATCCCCCGGCTTGAGACGTTTTCTATTACATCACTTCCTGGGATCGAAGTTTGATTCTTCCATCGCTTTAATCCGATCCACGCCAACTGCCGAAGCATGTCCATCTGCAAAAGCCATATGGGCAACATTATGCTGGTTAAACCAGCGTCCATCCGCATCACGATATAACGCTCGATCTTTTACAAATCCATAACGCACACTTAAATTGGAATCAAAACTGATCATGTCCATCAGAAGCACCATTTCTGATGGCATACGTATTTCAGATACGGGGCGCGGTAACTGCGGAAGTGATTCGTATTGCAAATATTCACCACTAATGACCGCATTGTACCCATAGTTCAAATACGGCAAGGAGCCAGATGTTTTAACACTGGGACAATAATAGACGGACACATTCTTGTTCATGTATTTAAAAATGCGATCCTGCCAACTAATCACTGCAGTACTGTAGTTTATTCCCTTGAAATGATATGTTGGCCACGACGCCACATCAGCTGATGTGTTAAATCCAAACATATTCTTCATATAGGGGTCATACCACCGGTTTTTACCATTAAGATCTCGATTGCGTTCCGAGCTGGTATAAAACTCCTTGTTATCGATTGTATAAAATCCATGACCAAGCGTTAACTGTTTTAGATTAGTCAAACATTTAATCGCATTAGCCGATTCACGTGCTTTACTCAGTGCAGGCAATAGAATTGCGATCAGCAAGGAGATAATAGATATAACAACCAGCAATTCGATAAGTGTGAATGCTTTATGCTTTTTCATAGCAAGCCTTTCATTTTGTTTCTGTAGA
>JBICHS010000711.1:0-3039 GCA_043101135.1 Phycisphaeraceae bacterium JB051 | reverse complement strand
CCTGCTGCCAAGTAAATCATTTTGATGATCATTCATGTTGGATTGCGATTGGGTTTTGTCATGCGCGAATAGGTTGTCGTGCACTTTTCCCGCCGTGACACACGGCGGCTCGCCTGAGAAGTGGCCGTGTATCGCGCTTGTCGATGTGACCGCTTTGATTTATGATCGCGCTCATGAGTGAACGACTTGAGCAACTGAAAAAACTCCACGACGTGGACCCCAACGATCCGTTTCTGACCTATGGCATTGCGTTGGAACTGGCCAAGGATGACTTGCTTGAAGAAGCGGTCACGTGGCTGGACAAGACCATCGCCATGGATGCGGACTATTGCTACGCCTATTACCAGAAAGCAAAAATGCATGGCGAGATGGGCGAGGACAAGATCGCAGTCCAAGCCATCAAGGATGGGATCGAAGCGGCCAAGCGCACCAATGATGGTAAAGCGTTAAGCGAGTTATCCGAGTTGCTTGAAGAAACCGAAATGTGATCGATCACGCATCACGCAGCACGGTTGGCTGACTGATCATCGTCAATCGCACCGTGGTAGACACTCACACAATTCTTGCCTTGACTCTTGGCGTGGTACAACGCCTGATCTGCACATGCCAGTAAATGCAGTGGCTCGGTCGCCTGGGTGTGTCGCAGGCAGGCAACGCCCATGCTCATGGTGACACTGCCGGACATCTCGCGGGTGCATGCGGTTTGCTGGACATATTCAGCAAAGGCCTGCTGGACACGCTGAGCCGCAATGAGCGCCTGATCCTTTGCAGTCCCCGGAAGCAGCATCACAAATTCATCGCCACCGAATCGGCCGACGACGTCACTGGTCCGCCCCATCTCCGAAAGAATCTGAGCACAACCTACGAGCAGTTGGTCGCCTGCAGGATGTCCCATTTGATCATTGAGTTGCTTAAAGCCATCCAGGTCAATCATGACGCAGGCAAGATCGGTCTGGAAACGACGCGCCTCAGCAAAGGCGCGATCCATTGCCTGATCAAACGCACGACGATTGCAAAGCCCGGTTAACGGGTCGGTCGCTGCCATGGTTTGAAGTTGGTCAACCGCACGTTGCAGTTCACGGTTGGTTGCGGTGAGTTCTTCGGTACGCTGAGCGACTTGGGCTTCGAGCTGTTGATTGTTTTTGTAAAGTTCATCGTTGGCATGCAGCAGACGTCGGCGTGTGGAGAATAATCGTCTTGCCATACGATTAAACGACTCGGTGAGTAATCCTATTTCATCATGACGATGTACCGGCAGCACCGGCGGATCATCGTCCTCACCCAACCGTTCCGTTGCAGCGAGCAATGCCTTGACCGGCGACATCCAGCGTTTGACACCCCAGATGGCCATGAGAATCGCACCAAGCATCATCAAGCTGGTGACGGTGAGCTGTGTGGTCATCAGGTTTGCCAACACCAGCGCCAACCCGCGATCGCGCATGGCAAGCAGAATGTAGCCTTCAACTTTCCGGTCAGCAACATGTCGACTGGACAAGTCATCCGACAGAAATGGTGGATTCCAGATCGGTTGCTTGTAGACCACCACTTCGCCATGCTCGCCGGCATAGTGTGGCTGATTTAAATCCACCGAACCCTTGCTCAACAGGTTCTGCGTCCAATGCTCATACTCCGACCATGCCTGCGGGTCTGCAGTGCGGCGGTGAAGCAATTGGTGTTGGCCATCCATCACCGCGACGAAAGCCAAACGCTTGTCCGAATCCAAAACGTCCAGTAACTGACTCGACGCCTGGGCCAACGGCATATCACCGCGGGCAACAAGCGACGCAGCCAAGGTCTGGCCGAGCATCTGAACGTTATTGGCATGTGATTGTTTGAGTGCGTTACCCGTCAACCGGGTTAACAAAATCGCGCAGGCAAACATCGGCACGGCAATGAGAACCACGGCCCAAATCATCAGGCGGCGCGCCAATGTCCGACGCGAGGCATGCTTGGATTGTCGACGCTTTGGCTTCATCTGGTTGGATACCCAAGTGTCTTACTTTCCTATTTTCCCCAAACTATAGAACCAGCATCGACCAGATCAGGACACTGCTTAAGCGCCAAGGTTGCCCATCGTGAACACAGTACGCTAAACTATTGAAATGAATCACCTGAATATGACTGCGCATCGTCTTATCGGACTGCCCCTCTTGGCAATGGCTATGCTCCTGACCCTCGGCTGTGCTTCCTCGCAAGCCGTGAAGGACGCACCCAATCCACTGGAAATTGATGTCACCGAATACGATCGCATGTTCGAAGCCAGCATTGCCGTCTTCCGCGAACAGAACCTGGGCGTGCAGGTCAAGGACTACCGCATGGGCACCGTCGTAAGTAAACCCGCGGTCTCCCCGACACTCATCGAAGCCAGGCGCATCGAAAACTCAGTCGAAGGCAGCAAGCTTCAATCCACGCTCAATAAACAACGCCGTGTGATCACCGTCTCCTTCCGCCCTGCACCGGGTGAACCTGAAGACAACCCCCAGACCTATCACATGGGCATTCAAGTCGTCATCGAACAGGAACAAAACCCACGCATCCAGATGACCGGCTCGACCTCCGGTCATGCCATCCTTGCACGCTACAGCCAGACGCCCGGCGAACTGGCAGACCGCGGCATCACCGGCCAATACTGGTATCCCGTGGGCACCGATCCCTTGCTTGAAAACAAGCTCATGCGAACCATCGTCCACCGCTCATTGACCATCGGCATGCAGTCGACAGACTCCGAGATCGACGAAGCCATCGATCAGACGCAAGCCCCCAAGCTCGACGGTTTGGATAAGCAGTAACCCCCGAAAGCCCCCCGGAAGCCCCCCCGGCCCCCGGAAGCAACATCACGAATCATGACAAAACCGTATCACGCTGGTGATGCGGTTTTTTTGATGCGCAGTTTTTCACGTGAGACCCGTGCCCCGGGAGGGACACGGCTTTTGTTTGGGCAGACAGATTCAATAAGTTGTCATCTTCCGTCACTCCCGCGCAGGCGGGAGTCCAGTGAAATATGCAAGTGATCACAGAAAGCCACTGGATTCCCGCCTG
>JBICHS010000710.1:0-14177 GCA_043101135.1 Phycisphaeraceae bacterium JB051 | reverse complement strand
TTCTTGAGGGTCGCAGAACACTTCACGCCGGGGATGACCGCGGGATAGTCTTTGGCTGCCTGGAAAGTCCGGTTGATCAACTCGGTGCTCACGAGTGGGCGTGCTGCATCATGGACGGCGATGTGGGTGGCATTTTCATTGACTGCTGCCATGGCGTTTTTGATGGTTTCCCAACGTTCAATCTTGCCACCGGGGACGATGGTCACGCCATGAAACCCGAGGGTGTCGCCCCATTTGAGTTTAAAGGCATCGACCTGATCCGGATCGACGGCGATGATGCATTGACAGACATCTTTGTGTTTGAGAAAGCCATCGAGTGCTGCCATGAAGACGGGCTTGCCTGCAAGATCCAGTTCGAGTTTGGATTTGTTGGTTGCGGCATCAATGTTAAAGCGCTTGCTTTGGCCTGCGGCGGGCAGGATGACTGCGATTTGCATGGCATGCTCCGATGGTCTGAAAAAATCCTAGTCCCAGATCATAACGCAATTGGACATGGCTTTGGAGTCATTGAGGTGGATGTTCTGCGGGTTTAGATCCGATAACCGGGAAGTTTTGGGGTATTTGTGGAAATGTGATTGCAGAGCAGTTGATTTGATCGTCAAGTTGAGCAGATAAACCGACGATAGGAGTTAAGAACTAACACGCCCTTAGCAATGGGAAGAACCATGGCTGGAAGTATTCGCGTAATTTGCCCCAATCTTAAATGCAGGGCTATCCTCTCTGCACCGGATCATGCACGTGGCCGAATGGTGCGCTGTCGGATGTGTGGGATGAAAGTCAAAATCCCCGCCACCGCCAAAGTCAAAGCCGAGCCGACCCCGCAAACGCAGGTCGAAGGTGACGACAAGTAAAAACCATCCTGCATCGCTGATCCTGTTTATGCCAATGAGCCTATCCTTCGTGCTCAGATAATTTAAATTCCGATAACTTGGCCTGCTGATATCGCATCGGATGCGTTTTGCGCTTATCCTGTAGGTTATGTCAGCAGCTACAGCCGTTTACAACTCACGCAAAAGCACCGGCCTGGGGGTTCGTTCCTGGTGGGCGCATGCGGCGTTGGTGATTGGCAGTTTTCTTTTGCTGGCCATGTCCTTCCCCAATCCCGGTTGGAGCTTGCTTGCTTATGTCGCGCTTGTCCCATTGACTTTGCTTGGGATGCGCTCGCGTAGTCGCCGCAGTCTATTGGCCTGGACGTATGTCGGCGGGGTGTTGTGGTGGTTGCTGATGCTGTATTGGCTCAACCGCGTCACCGTGGGCGGGTATGTCACCTTGAGTTTTTACCTTGGACTTTACTGGCCGGCCTATGCGTTTTTGATTCGACTGATGGATCGGCGGACAAAATGGCCTAAGTGTTTTAGCGTGCCTGCGGTGTGGGTGTGCCTGGAGTACATTCGGGCTCACATTCTGGCGGGGGGCTTTGGCTGGTTTTGTATCGGGCATTCCCAAGCACCCTATCACCCGCTTCAATCACCGGGGCAGGTGGTGCAGTTGGCGGACATGTTCGGCGTCTGGGGCGTGAGTTTTCTCGTTGCCATGACCAGTGGCATGTTTGTGGACATGCTTACCCGACCTTGGAATAAATCATCACGTAAATGGTACAAAACCAGTCCTGCGATGCGTAGCGTGATGATCTGGTTGACTCTGATGGTGGCGACCTTGTTTTATGGGGCCTACCGCATTCGCACCACGCCGCAGTCCGGGCCAACCATTAAGACCACGGTCATCCAGACCAACCAACCCCAGGACAATCGACAGACCCCGACCAGTGAGACGATTGGTGCGGATTGGAAGCGTGCGTTGGAACTTTCAGTAACGGCTGCAATCACGGATAAACCGGACATGATGATCTGGCCGGAGACAATGTCGCCTGCTGCGTTCAATGCCCGGGCGTTGGAGTATTACCGCAATGCCCCGACCAAAGAGAAGGGCTATGAGCAGTTCTATTACCAGACCGAGGAATTGGCTTCGCGGATGAACGTCCACCTGTTTGCAGGTGCTCACGCCAAGTCGGATTGGGAGTTTATCGAGCTTGATGATGGAAGGCAGTTTGTCGTTCCTCAGACGCGTTACAACAGTGTCTTTCACTTCACGCCCCGAGTTGGCCAGTCGGTGGTGCGCTATGACAAAATGCACCTTGTCCCATTTGGTGAATACATCCCGTGGGTTTCCAGCGTGGGCTTTCTCAAGAACCTGTTCATGAATTATCTGAGCCCGCACAAGATCGATTATTCGCTTGATGCCGGGGAAAAGATGGTGGTCTTCACCGTGCCCGCCGGTGGGCGGGATGTTCGCGTGTCTGCACCGATTTGTTTCGAGGACACCATTGGACGGCTGGTGCGAAAAATGGTGTACGACGGATCAGGCGAGAAACGCACGGATGTGCTGATCAATCTGACCAATGACGGCTGGTATGCCGGTTCGGTTCAGGCGTATCAGCACACACAGAATGCGGTCTTCCGATGCATTGAAAACCGTGTCCCGATGGCACGCAGTGTGAACACCGGCATCAGTGGTTTTATCGACTCGGCAGGGGAGTTGGGCAACTGGGTTGAGGTCGATGGCAAGTTTCAGGAAGTCGACGGCTATGCCACGCGTGAGATGGTGATTGACGCACGACAGACGTTCTACGGGCGCTGGGGGGACCTTCCCATGAAACTGCTGCTGCTGGCGACATTGCTTCGGATCGTCCTGGCAAGCTTTGTCGGGCGGAAAATGTTATAATTATTGGAACCTGTAACGACAGGTCGATGTATGTTCAGGGGGCAGGCAATCCCCTTGGAAAGTTTGATCAACCGGGGAATTGACTGAAAAAAAACGACACTCAATCCTCATGAGTGGCCAGGGCTGACAAAGCAATTTGGCTGACAATGACTAATGCACCGTCTTACGCAACACGGATGGATAAGACTTATGATGCAACCCCGCAAATGGACATGGATGTGGCTGACGCTGGCGATGATTTTGCCCGCAGCACAACTTCAGGCTCAACCGCTTACCGCTGATATCTTTCAGGCGGCCCAGAATCGGGCTGTGCAGCAGATTCTCGTCTCCGCCAGGAGTCAGGACCCGATTCTGCGTGCCAACGCTCTGGAGGCCGCTGAGGCGCTACCCAACCGCATTGGGCCACTGGTTCAACAGGCTTTGATGGATCAGTCTGCTGTGGTGCGTTACGCCGCCTTACTGACCATTGGCAAGCTCAAACTTTCAGGTGTCGCTGCAAACGCCCGTCAATTCATCAACGATCCCAACGAGTCCGTGCGTGCTGCCGCGATTTTCGCCTTGGCACGTAACTTCGGGACACAAGGTGGGGGTGGTTTTGCGGTTGATATCTCGCCGCTCGCCGGCTTGGTGATGAGTAACAATCCGACCACACGTGGCAATGCAGCCTACATCATGGGCCTTATGGGCGACGATACCGCCATCCCCATGCTCAAGGCCGCTGCCCGTAAGCGTTTACCGACTGCGCCCCAGGCCCGCGAAGTACTCATTCGCGTGCAGATTGCAGAGGCGATTTACCGCCTTGGAGATACGGAAGTGCTTGACTCGATTCGCGCTGGTATGTTCAGTCAATTTGACGAAGTGCGGATTCTATCGGTGCAGATTCTCGGTCGGTTGTATGACCGTCAGTGGGAGCCTGCGATCGAGAATACACTGAAGAAAGACCCCATTGAATTGAAGCTGGCGGCTGCCGGGACGCTGGGTCGTTTTGGAAATCGCAAAGGATTGGATATCATATTGGATGCCGCCCAAAGCCAGAGTGTTTTGTTACGCTCGCAGGCTGCCATTTGCCTTGGGATGTTTCGTAACGAGCCCACGGCAACCCAGATGTTAATCGGGATGTTGACGGATCAATCTGAGCCGGTTCGTCTTGCCGCCGCCGCCGGTTTACTGGGTGGTGGTCGTGACGGATTGTGATGTTCGATGAACCGTGATCGGTCATGGGGCATGTTTGAGGTGTCTGCGGTGACCGGACAGGGATGTCTGAAAAACGCATCCCTCGAAAAAATAATGCCTTGCTTTACGAAAAAATCCTCGCTCAACACCGATGTTGTGTTGACAAAACGTTGCCGAAAAGATAGATATTGATCCTTAATACCCCCGAAAAATCACTTACAGTTTTGATTGGCACCGATGAGGTAGGTCTGTAAGTGGTTTGAACGCACGGCCAGGGAGGTCACCTTGAGCGTATTGACCCGGTTTTTTGTGATTACTGTGACGCTTTTGTCCGTCGCACTCGTTGCGGTTGTCGTGCCATTCGTGGCCAAGACCGAAGATTACCGTTCCCAAGTCGAAGAAGCACGGAACCTGCGGGTTCGCGCTGAAATGACTGCCCGTCTGCGTGACGCGGAAGTGGCACAGGTTCAGGAGCGTGTTGCCAAGCAACTCACCGACCTGAGTCATGAAAAACAGACACTCACCGCTGAGGTGGCGCGTCTGTCCGAAGAACTCAACACCTCCCGCGCATTGCTTGCCACCGCCAAGGCCGAGAACGCCAACAACGGTGCCAACCTTGCTCACCTTTCAGCTTCCCATGAGCAGTTTGCCCTGATCGTCGAGTCCATGCGTAAGGAACTCAACGAACGCCGTGGCCAGGCTCTGGAGCAGCAGAAAAAGATCATCGAACTGGCAGACGAGTCTGATCGCCTTAAGGCTGAACTCGACTCGCTGACCCGCCAGGTGCGTCAGTACCAGGAAACCACCGTGGCGTTGGAAGACCGCAATGCGGATCTGGAAAAGATGCTCGGTCGCCTGGATCCGGCCATCCGTCAGCAGATCGAAGGTCAGGACGTCGCGGGCGCCACCGTGCGTCCCTTCATGCCTGATTATCTCATCGACGGTCAGGTCACCAAGATCGCCCGTCTGGATGACGAAACCTTCGTCGAGCTGAACATCGGCTCCAATGACGGCGTCGAAAAGAACATGAAATTCCGCATTCACCGAGGTGATGATTTCATTGCCAACCTCGTGGTCACCGTGGTCGACATCGACGCCTGCTCAGGTCGTGTTGTCCTTGTCGATGATGGCCAGCAGGTCACCGTGGGCGACTCGGTTCAAACCGGCGGCCTTTGATCCACCCGGAAGCCCGATCCCACCTCTGCATGTGGACGCAGGTTCCGCGGAACCGCATGAACTTGGCAAGACTCGGGGGAGGGATTGGAAATGCACCACTGGGTAATAAACCGCCCATGACGGCGATGTGAAAACAGACATCGCCTAGAGAATCGTCAGGAGATCAGATTTGGCCAAGAAACAGAAAACCAAAGCGAAAAAGGCAGCCAAGGCACCCAAAGGCCCCAAGGGTCCAGGTAAGCCCAGGGCATCGTCCAATGTGTACACGGTGATGACCTTTGTTGCTACGGTGATGCTTTCGGTTGCTCTGGGTTTTGTCCTGATGCGTAGTGCCGAACTCTTTGGCAGTGTCGGTGAATTGTTCAACCTTGAACAGACACAGCGTCCTGCAGCACGGTCTCAACCGATCACACCGGCTGCTCAACCTGCCGCCACACCCGCCGAAAACCAGTAATTCATCTTTTTCGGATGTTTTTTGTACCGCTATGGCTGTACAAAGATTGATCTTACATGCCTTTGTGGTGTAAACTGTGGGCCAACTGCTACAGGTGGTATGATGGGTGTAGACCATCAACCCCAGACCTGGCAGCCGATGATCACAAGTGACGCAACAACACCGTTGAGGGGCCTTTCCTTTGTTCTTCGATAAATTTCAAAGCTGGTTCAGCGTGGACATGGGGATTGACCTAGGCACCTGCAACACCTTGGTGTGTGTGCGAGGTGAAGGCATTGTGCTTGACGAGCCCAGCGTGGTTGCCGTCAAGAAGGGCACCAATCAGGTGCTCCAGAACGGTAATGCCGTCGGTTGGGTCGCCAAGGAAATGCTTGGTCGTACCCCTGGCAGTATTTCCGCCATTCGCCCGCTCAAGGACGGTGTGATCAGCGACTTTGAAATCACCGAGGCCATGCTCTCGTACTTCATCCGCAAGGTCAACGGCAATCGCCCACTGGCCAAGCCCCGCGTCGTTATCGCGGTTCCTTCCGGTATTACAGCAGTTGAAAAACGTGCAGTGCTCGATTCAGCTGAACATGCTGGCGCACGACGTGTGTATCTCGTCGAAGAGCCCATGGCAGCAGGTATCGGTGCCAACCTTCCCATCGTCGAAGCAACCGCCTCCATGATCGTTGACATTGGTGGTGGTACCACCGAAGTCGCCATCATGTCGTTAGCTGACATCGCTCAATGCGAGTCCGTCCGCGTGGCAGGTGACGACATGGACGAAGCCATCATCAATCACATGAAAAAGGCTTACAACCTGATGATTGGTGAACAGACGGCTGAACGCATCAAAATCGAAATCGGCTCAGCGGGTGGCCCTGATGAAGGTCGCTCGATGGAAGTCCGTGGTCGTGACATGATTTCAGGCCTGCCGCGTAAAACGGTCATCACCGGCGAAGAAGTTCGCACTGCCTTGCAGGAACCAGTGGGCGCGATCATCGAAACCGTCACCCGCACCCTTGAACGTGCTGAACCCGAACTCGCTGCTGACCTTGTCGAAAACGGCATCGTCCTGGCGGGCGGTGGTGCACTGCTGCGAGGCATGAACGTGGTGATCTCTGAAGCCACCGGTCTTGAGTGTCGCGTCGCTGACAACCCGCTTCACTGCGTTGCCCTGGGCACTGCCATCTACCTCGAACACCTCGAGGAATGGAAGAGCACCATGGAAAGCGACATGGACGAGATTTGATCTTTGCTTCACGTCCTGATCACATCGTTTTAAGGCAATCAACCACAGATGAACACAGATAAACACAGATGATTTAAAACCAGGATGGTTTGCATTGTTTGTCTTTATCTGTGTTCATCTGTGTTCATCTGTGGCTAAATGTCTTTTGACGTTGTGCTGACAAATTGGATCAAAGGCAATCATGCGACGGCGGTTATTGACTTCAAAACACGGGCTTTTTCTGGCATTTGTTCTGATGCTTGTTGCCTGTCTTTTGCCACAGTCACTGGTTACCAAACTCTGGTCTGCACCGCGACATCTGCTTAAACTTTCACTCTCACCGCTTCAGCATCCATTGCATCAACTCAGTGATCAAATCCGTGCGCCACTCGAACCCGTGGTCGATCTTGGGCCTGCCTTGCAACTGGAAAATAACTACATGGAACTCATGGCATACAATGCCAAGCTCCAGCAGGAACTCGACGAAGCCCGACGCTTTATTGACCAACTCACGCAGTTGCGGACCTATCACAAAACCAGTGACAAATTGCTGCCATCACGTGTCACACTTTCAACCCGTGGCCTTGAGATCAACACGTTGACACTGGGGGTTGGTGCCGTCGATCAAGTTGCCGTCGGGCAGGTCGTCACGGCAGGCTACAACCTGGTTGGTAGAATCGCATCGGTTGGTACACATACATCAACCGTGCGACTGATCAACACGCCGGGCACCTATCTGGCGGTGCGTATCTTCCCGCCTGTGACCGATGAATCGCCACGGCAAGCTTTAGCTCATCTGCAAATCTCGGATGATGGGAAAGTGTTTTATGCACGCGGTGATGTCAATGATCCGGTGAAAGTTGGTGACCTGGCGTTTCTGGCCGACGACCGTTGGCCAACCAGTGCACAAGGTTTGATCGTCGGGCAAATCACGCAGGTTGATCCTGATGAAGAAACGCCATTGTTGCGAACGCGATTGACCATCACGCCACTCAAAAGTCTTATGCATCTTGGGCAGGTGGTTGTTGCTGTCCCTGACGATCCGTCAGCATTGCGATTGGAAGGGGGCCTGTAATGAGATGGGTTTTCTTTGTCATCGTCACGTATCTGACGCTCTCGATTCAGTCGGGTTTGTCCAGTCTGTTAATGATCAACAATGACGTGACGCCCAGTTTGCTGTTGATCCTTGGCGTGTTTGTCTCCGTGTACGCACCCCAGACGACCACGCTCTGGGCGATGTTGCTTTTGGGGGCGTTGACCGACTTGATGTACCCGATCCAAGGTGCCGGGCCGGTGAATGACTTCGTCCTCGTTGGCCCCAATGCTGTGGGCTTTATGATTGGTGGTTGGGCAGCATTACAGCTACGTGGAATCTTCCGACGCTCGATCCCCGGGATTGTCGCAACGGTTCTCGTCGTCTGCTTTTTCGTGGAGTTGGTGGTCGTTGCAGCCATGACTATCCGCGGTCTTCCATGGCCGATTGCTCAGCCGTTGGAGGGCTGGTCTGCCGCAGATGAGCTGGTTCGCCGGTTCTGGTGCATGCTTTACACGACTCTTTTGAGTATCCCCATCATCTACCTGCTCGGGGGCATGCAGCGCCTGTTTCATTTTGACACTTCAAGGTCCGGCCAATCCGGTTATGTGATGCGATGAACGAATCTCAGGATAAACCCACTGAACCCTGGCAACCCACCCGTGGGCCAATTGCTAAGATTGTTGCTTGGTTACTGCTGGTCATCATCTTTGCCGGTTTGTTTGTGATGATGATTTATGACTGAACTGCTATAGCTACACCACTGCGTGTTGCTGAAACGGCTTAGCAGTTTGTTACGGATCAACGAAATGCACTCAAACAAAAAAGCTGCGAACCTTCGCCCATTCGACGATTCGCAGCTTGATCGTTTTTACTTTTTACATGCGTGATTATTTCACTTGAATCTCACCCCAATACGCGGGCATGATCATTGCTTCGCTGGGGATGTCCGCGATGATGCCTGCAGCCTTGTTATGCCAATAGACACGCTCGACGGTCGCGCCGGATTGCCCGATGAGCACACCGATATCACCTGTTGTATTTGGCAATTGTTCTGGGTTCCAATTCAGGACCGACAGTGGGATGGCAATCTCCGTGACATCAAATCGCACGGTCTTCTCCGGCCGGGTGAATGCAGGTCGCATCAGGAGTCTGGAAGCCAGATTGATCTGTGAGCTCACATCATCAATTCGGTCGATGGTGATGTGGCGCACTGGTGATGTGAAAGCAATCGGAGTCTGCGTGCCGGGGACGATGTAGCGGTAGCAAGCAGCCTTGGGTTTACCTGCAGCTTCAGTGATGAGTAGACGCAGGTCACCGACAGCCGGTTCATTTTTACGTTTACCTTCAATAGGTTGGGTTGCCAGTTTCAGGTCCAATCCGCCACCGGTTTTAAACAGCGTCTGTAAGTCATTGCCGGAGTTATCCAGCAGATTGTTTCTACGTGAGAGCAGGGCAATGTAGAGATGCGATTGATCGACAGATAACGCAGCGGTGATGGCTGGTTCCTTGTAACGGGCGCCCCAATCACCTTCCTTGAACGTCTCTGCGTCGATGAGCACCCACTGTGGGTCTTGCCAATCGTCGAGTTTGCCATCCACGGTTTTGGGGGTGTCGGCCTTGGTGATCGTCACGACATCTGACTCACTTGCAGACTTCTGTGCGCGGTCGCATGCAATCATGTAATCCTGCACTGCCAGCACATCCTTGGCCGTGACCGTCAGCGATTGACTGGGCAGGCGCTTGATGGACTCCAGACCTGAGACTTTGACGAGACTGCTGTGACTCTTGCCTGCCACAAGAACGATTTCACCGTTGGGCAGTTGGTTGATGGTTGGGAAAAAGTGTTCGCTGATCTGGTTGATGTGGGTCAGATCCATGCCGCGGTTGTGCTGCTGCATATCCCATTGGCGACCGTCACGTGGGTATGCGCCCAGATAATCCACGAATAAGCCATCGGTGGTCAGCAGGTAGATGACGCCTTTGTCGGAGTTCATCGCCCAGAGTTCACCGGCATCGGAGTTTCGCGGGGTGACCGTGGGGCCGAGGATGCGTGTGGTTGCCAGCAGTTCCCCGGGATAACTCGGTTGAGCAGGCGATGCATGACCGGGGTGCAGACCGGGCCATCGGGAGTGGTACTGCCATTTCAGCTTGCCGTCTATGTAGCCGCGCATGGGGCCACCGGTAAAAATGAGCATGCCTTTGCTGTCGGTGAACGCCTGCCCACCACCGCTGGTTGGCTGATGTTTGATGCCTGAAACAACTGCGGTGACATTCGCAAGGTCATAGTGTGGCATGCCATCCGAATCGACCTGTGTGGGTTTGAGTTCGACAACACCATGGCGATGTGTGATCAACAGGGACAAGTCCGATTGGACATGGGCTGTGAGAAAGCTGCCGATATTCGAATCATCTTCAAAGCTGCGAATCTGTACTTCGTTTTTCTGGACTTGTTGATCACGGTTAAGATCAGTCCAGCTAACTAGACTGGCGGATTTGAACTTGTTACGAGCTCGTTTGATGTGATAGTCACTGCCGGTCATCTTGTATGCTGGAAAATCATCAAGCCAGCCTTGCTCTTCGATGAACTTCCAACTGTTCAATGAACCAACGCATGAGAGGGGGGTGATACGTTGGTTATCATCGCGCCAGATGCAAGCCAGTGTCTGACCGGTTGTGGGGCCTGAGTAGTTGGTTGTGACATAGCGTTTGCCATGTGCATAGGTCACGGTCTGCGGGCCATGCCATTTGGGTGAGTACCACGGCGTTTCGCTGGCTAACCAATAGATACGATCAAGTTTGGCTTGACCGGTGGTTGGGTTGATTTTGAATTCCATGCCACCATCATTTTGCGACAGGTAAAAGCGTGAGGGATCTTTGGGATCGATCATGCCACCGCCGCCGTATCCAGGGGGGCCGTAAAAGGCTTTGATGAGTTTGCCATCCAGTGACCAGATACTCACGCGCTTGGGGGCTTTGAAGTCTTCGGCGACCCAGAGCTGATCCCGCGCATCGATCGCAATGCCATCTGGATGGTTCATGTGGTATTCGTCATACTTGCCGGCCTGCGGTTTACCGAGATGCCCGATGGTTTTGATATGACGATGGTTTTGGGCTGCGAAGACTTTGATGCAGTGACTTTGCCCCTGGTTTGAGATGTAAAGATTGCCCTTGCTGTCGGTGGTGATTTGGCGTGGCTGATCCAAACCATCACGAATGAGAATCTGTTTGTCGGTGAGTTGGCAGTTGGCTGTGTCGAGTGTGTAGCGATGAAGCTCATTGCCGACGAGGATGAGAAGTTTACCTTCACGATCGAAGATCATGCCGCCCGCATCTGCGAGATTGATCGAGCCGATGAACTTTCCTTGTGATTGGATACTGATGTTTGTCGCATCATAGAGGTACAATTTGCCTGTGAATCGATCCGCATAGAGTAACATGCCGTTGTGCACTGCCAGGCCACCAAGGTCAACATCTTTCCAGCTTGCGGTTTGGGGGAGTTTGGGATGATTGAATGTAATGCGGTACATGCCGTTATCCGCAAAGCCCATGACTCGAATTTCAGCTTGTGATTGACGTGTGGTGGGGTTGGCTTTGTCGGCATTCCATGACATGGCAGAGTACACATAGATGTTCTGGTCGCGCTTGGGGCCATGATCCACTGCAAGCAGCGTAGCGCCGGTCCAGTGTCCACCGATACGGCGACGGCCAGCGAATTTGTTGCCATCCATGTCCACCCACGCCAACGCCTGTGCCGCTTCAGCGACACCACATGAAATCAGGACATGTGGTTTGTCTGCCTGGCTGTAGGACTTGGGTATAAACGCAACGGCACGGGGACTACCGTGGTCGGCTAGCCAGCCACCAGGTCCAAAATCAAGGTCCGTTGGCCAGGGTGGATTGCCTGTGTTGGGGTAGATGGTCTGCTGGTAGTTGAGTTTGATCTGATCACGCACCAGACCGCGCACGGTGTACTTGCCGGGCTTGATGATGGATCGAATAATTTCATAACCGGTGCCGGGTTGGGCATGCTGCTTGGGCACGCCGATGTCGGTGCCGTCGTAGAGATACGTGTGTTTTCCTGCTTCGTAAAATTGCCCGCCGGTGAGGTTGCGAACACGGTTGCCTTGTTCGTCTTCAAGAACAAGCGTGACGTAACCGGGTTTATTCAGTTCGAAGTTGATGGCAATGGGAGGATCAGGGAGCTTTACTTGTGCCGGCTCTTGGGTTACTTGCCGGCTGATACTTTTTTTTCAGCACTCGCCGGTTGCTGAGTGAGCACGACATCATCCACATAACATTGGCCTTCAATCAGCGAGCCGGTCGCCCCCATGTGCAGGAAAGTAATACGCACACCGACAAAGTCGAAGGGCTTATCGCCTTTGTATGTAAAGTCCATTTCCTGTGGCATCCAATCCGTCGATGTGAGATTGATCACCTTGGAAGTCAGTACCCCTGCCATGACGCGACGCTGTTTGGTTTTGCCATCCTTGTCTTCGTAAGATTCATACTTTTGCAGAATCAGGTTAACAAGCAGTGCGTTGTACTGATCGACTGAACGTGTTTTGGCTTGGAAGGAAAGCTTAAACCCGTTGCCGTTGTCTTGCTTGATGCCGTTGAGATAGGCTTCAAAGCGACCATCAAGGCGTGACTTGTCATTGCCGGTGACGGTGATAAAACCATACTTCTCACCTGCCGGTACAGGTGCGTCGGACAGGGTGCCACGGTCAATGATCTTGCAGCCGTGGGCATAGTTGGCCCAGCCGCTCATGCCTTTTTCAAAGCTGCCGTTGTTGTGCGTGGCATCGATGAGAATGGTCGAAGCTGCAGCATCCTCAGTCGTCTCTTGAGCTGACAGGGGTAATGCGAAAGCCGCGATTAGCAGGGCGGTAAGGGGCGTGAACAAAGCGTGTGTTTTCATGATGAACCTCAAAGTTATTTGATGATGATTTTGCCCCACTGGCTGGGATACAGCCAAGCTTCAGCAGGGAGATCACTGATAAGATTGGTCTGTTTGTTGGACCAGTAAATGCGTGCGGTATTGATACTGCCTGTGGCATCAGAACAGATGAAGCCGACATCGCCGGTTAATTGCATCTGGGGTTTGAGTTCCAGGCCAAGTGATAGAACAGGCAACTGTGCTTCGACGATGTAGCCGTCGTTGTTGGTACTGATATGAACTTTGGCGTCCTTGAGAATGATCACCTTATCCATCGGGTGTGTCATTACTGGCGAGATGTAAATCTGCTTTTCACTTTCACTGGACTGTTTAGCTTTGGGCATCAGCAAGACCGCGGTGGGTTTGCCATTGAAGTTGGCGATGAGGATACGCAGGTCACCGATAGTCGGATCACGATGGGTGTTGCCAGTTGGGCTTAGCTGGATGTCGATGGCGTCACCGGTCTTGAACAGCCGCGTAAAATCTTTGCCTTGGTTAAGCCATGGTGTGGGGTCGGTGATTTTGTAATAGACGTAGAGATTTTTTGCATCATAGGCGAGTTTGGCCAGGCCGGATTGTTGACCGCCTTCGCGGGCCATCTCCATGCCAGGCATGTTGACCCATTCGTTGTCCTTGCTGTCTGCTTTGAATGGTCTGTCAAGTTTCTGCATGGTGTAGGTTTTGTCCCGACTCGCATCGCCATGCATTTGAGACTGCATTTGCAGGGCTTTGGCAATGTGCGTGTCGGTGATGGAGATAGATTGGGTTGGCAGTCGCGTGATGTTTTCCAGTCCGTGGACATCAAGAATCATGCATGCTTCACGGGCCAGGGCGCATGTAAGACGAATCTTGCCATCAGCTTGTTTACCGAAGAAACCGTTGAAGGCTTCACCACTTTGCGTAAAGGCGTTGACGGACTTGCCGATGAGTTTGGCTTCGGCGTCAGGCAACGGTAATGCTGGCAAGCGACCATCTGCAAAGAGTGTGTCGATGAAGATGCCATCGTTGGTCATGAAATAATCCTGGCCGAGATTGCCTCTTAGATGAAAGACATTGCCAACGGTGTCATTCACGTGCGCCTGGCCGGTGATCATCAACGGGCCGATGATCAGGCCGGGTTTGGGCATGGTTGCGCGATGTGATCCGTGAACGCTGGGGAATGGGTTGGGGTAAGTCCAGTTGAGTTGACCCGTGGTTGCATCAACTGCACAGATTCGACTTGGGGCAGGATATCCGAGCTTGCTTGCGATGAGCACCTGGTTGTGATCTTCATCAGGAACCATCGTGCCTTGCTCTTTGATGTTCATTGGCTTGATGCTCTTGGGTGTGTAAATCGGTGCGCCGCGATCATCAAAACCCACTGGCTCAATGCGTGTCATACCCGAAGCATAGATACGAAGTTGGCTATCCATGCGTCCACCCCAGCCACTGTTAAATGGTAAAGCTGCTTCCTTTCGGCGTTGAGGTC
>JBICHS010000709.1:0-4018 GCA_043101135.1 Phycisphaeraceae bacterium JB051 | reverse complement strand
ATGCCGATGATACCTGTGTCTTTGGGAATCGTAATGTATTCGCGTTCATCAATGTCAGCAAATCCGTTAATTCCTGTTGATGTTGATATCTCTTGTGCGTTTTGCGTTAATCGCAATTCATTGGAAGGAGTGATTAGTAATGCTACGCCACGATACTCTTTGGGAGACTCAAAATAAGGTTCTTGTGGTGCATACGCTCGAATGGCTGTGGTTGCTGTGTTCAAACCATTCTTTGCGGTGTTGTCCATGGTCAGTTCCATGAACTTGTTAATGCCGGGGATGATGATGGCAAGTGAGACCACGATGATGGAGATGACCACCATCAACTCAATGAGTGTGTAACCACGTTTGTGTGCAAAGTCAGGATTGGTCTGCATGTGTTGTCTCATGTGCTTAGTCCTGATCGTAGGAGTATTGATCGTCTGTACCTTCGGCGGTACTCCACTGGCTGTCCCGGCCAGATGATGCGAAAAATGAGTGTCTATATACGGGTAATTTGGTGTTGTCGTCTGTGTAGTTATCTGATCTAACGAATGCTGCATATTCAAGCATGTTGCCAAACGCATCGCGGACTTCAAGGAACCCATCACCATCCAGATCAGCCAGTTGGCCTTTCTGCAAGGTCTTGAGAATTTTGCGGGAGGTTTCATATTTCATGGCTTTATAGACGAAGCGTTCGATGTGATCATCGATGGCGCCGGTGCCACTTGCGTCGGGAGCGTTCTTGGTGAATTTGTTTGCATTCCAATTGTCTTCGTAGATGTATAGCGTTCTTAATGCTGTTTGATCTGCCGAATTGCTGTGGAATTTCGATGGCTCAGCATGTAACACTGTCTTGAACTTTTCAGCATAGACATCTGACGCTGACTTACAGACATTGAGAATGATTTTGGTGTTGGCAACCTGAGCGGACTGTTTCATTCTGCGGCCCACACCGATGGTGATGCCAGCCAACAGGGCGATGATGGCGATGACCACCAGGATTTCAATCAAGCTGAAACCGCGTTGGGTGGTGGGGGCAGATTGTGTCGATTGCATGCACTTCATCGCAGATGTTTCTCCGTGTCGATGCCATAGACATTGTCGATGGCCGCTTGTTTGGACTGAGTCGTTTGACCGGTTGGGTTGCCGAAGTCGCCGTCGAGCCCTGCGGAAACAAAGTCCGGTTGGTTGTAAGGTTGACCGGGTTGTGGGGGCAGGTAACGAATCTCCTGGCCGAATCCGTCACGCACGATCGGCAGCTTGTTGCGAAGCATGACGATGCTTACGTTATGCATCGTGTCCCGGCTGGCAGGATCACTGAGCATCTGCATCAACGCGTAAGGTGTCGGTCCCTTGGGCCAATTACTGTTGGTCTGGTGATACTGCATCAGTGAAACACGCAGCATCCGCAAAGTCTGACGGGTGTCCTGTTCGGCGGTTTCGGTTCTTAGGGAATTACTGACCAGGATCAGCAGGCTGAGCATGCACGCGATGACCACGATCGAGAGAAGCATCTCGACAAAGCCCATTGCCAAGTTGTGATGTTGCGTGCGTTTCATGATCGTGTGGTCAAAGTAGGTACGGGCTCTTTATCAGCGACACATCGTGCCGCAGTATTGCTCAGTTAACTTGTCACTGACACCATTGCATGCTCGTTAGCACGAGCGAAAGCATCCGGGGGCCGGGGGGGTTAAGTCAGGTTGGTGATCAGTTTGACCAATGGCAGGAACAAGGCGATGACGATGAAACCGACAATGCCACCGAGCACGACGACCATAATCGGTTCGAGCAGGGAGACGAGTGATGCCACCATCACGTCGACTTCTTCGTCGTAGTTATCCGCAATTTTCAAAAGCATTTTGTCCAGGTCACCGGTTTCTTCACCGACGTCAATCATGTTGACCACGATGCCGTCACAGACGCGGGACTTGCGCAGCGGTTCAGCGAAGCTGTCACCTTTACGCACCGAGTCATGCACCCCGGTAAGTGCTTTGCGATAGACATCGTTGCCGGTGGTATCGCGGGTAATAATCAGTGCATCAAGAATGGGAACACCTGCGTTGATGAGCGTCCCAAGTGTACGCGTGAAGCGCGCGATGGTACCCTTGGAAGCGAGTTTGCCTGCAACAGGGACCAGCAGGAACAATCGGTCGATGATGGATTTGCCCATCGCCGTTTTTCGTATCAATTTCGTGCCAAAGAATATCCCGAATGGCGCAAAGAGTAGCCAGACGGCACCGGGTATGAATTGCCCCGGCAGTGACCCACCAAGCCAACGTGAACCCTGCATGAGCATGACGGTCAGTGCAGGCAGATCGGTATCGAAGTCTTCGAAAATCTTTTCGAACTTGGGCACGATGAAGATCATGATCGCAGCAACAATCAACGCAGCGACCGACACGACCACCGACGGGTAGATCATGGCGCCGACGATTTTCTTTTTGAGTTTGGCGGCTTTTTCCATGAACTCAGCAAGACGTTGAAGAATCAAGTCAAGCACACCACCGACTTCACCAGCAGCGATCATCTTGCAGTAAAGCTTGTCGAATGCCTTGGGGTATTTGGTCATGGCATCGGAAAGTGTCGCACCGCCGGAGACGTCGTCATAGACACCACGCAGTGAGTTTTTCAGCACGCCGGGTTTCTGCTGTTCCTGGAGAATTTGAATCGAACGCAGAATGGGAAGGCCCGCGTCCTGCAGCGTGGAGAGCTGACGGGTGAAGGTTGTCAGATGCTTTCGCGAAACACCACCAATGGTGATGGTGATTTCGTTCATGCTCTTTTTGCCACCCTTGCCCTTGGCACCTGAACCACCGCTGCTACCGCCGGACTTCTTGCGGACTTTCTGTTCGCGGACGGAGGTGGGGAAGTGTCCCTTGGATCGGATGCGAGCGATGGCATCTTCGCTGTTTGCAGCGGTGATGGTTCCCTTTTCAGGTTTGCCTGCATCGTTGAGTGCTTCATAGACATAGGTTGGCATGACAGATCTCCTTTTGTTGGTTGTCACCTTGTTACTGAGTTGACGGTGACAAGCCGGTGGCGTTCCATGTCTTGATGGAACGGGAGGGAGCTTGATCAATGATGCTCCCAATTTTCACCCGTGAAGTCTCGGGAAGACTTTCAGGGGTGAGTTACACTTCGACGATGGTTTCAGCGACCACTTCACTGATGCTGGTACGACCGTCGAAAATGTTGAGTAGTCCACTTTCGCGCAGCGTTCTCATGCCGCGTTTACGTGCTTCGTTTCGCAGGACGGAGGTGGATGCCGACTGCATGATCATTTCACGCATTTCGTCGTCGAGCACCATGATTTCAAACAAGCCGGTTCGTCCCTTGTAGCCGGACTTGTTGCAGTAGTCGCAGCCGCGACCACGGAAGATTTCACGCCCCTGCAAATCTTCGCGGGTCAGTTGCAATTCAAAGAGCTCCGCTTCGGAAGGTTCGTAGGCTTCCTTGCATCGCGGGCAGACGGTACGCACCAGTCGCTGGGCGATGACGCCTTCCATCGTTGCCGTGATGAGGAAGGATTCGAGTCCAAGGTCCAGAAGACGTGCCACGGAACTGGGCGCGTCATTGGTATGCAGTGTGGTCAACACCAAGTGACCGGTAAGTGCTGCCTGGACAGCAATACGCGCGGTTTCAAGGTCACGCGTTTCACCGACGAAGATGATGTCAGGGTCTTGACGCAGGAAGCTTCGCAGCGCTGCTGCAAAGGTCAGACCGACCGCCGGGTTCACACCGACCTGAATCAAGCCGTCAATGTCGAATTCGACGGGGTCTTCAGCGGTACAGATTTTGTCTTCGACACTGTTAAGTTCGTTGAGTGCCGAGTAGAGGGTGGTCGTCTTGCCCGAACCCGTGGGACCGGTGACGATGACCACGCCGTTGGGTTTGTTGATGAGTTGGCGGAAGCTGTCGAGCTCATCAGTACGCATCCCGACGCGGTCGAGGTCCAGGCTCACAGCAGAGCGGTCAAGAATACGCATCACGACCGACTCGCCAAACAGGGTAGGCAGCACAGCGACACGCAGGTCGA
>JBICHS010000708.1:0-4025 GCA_043101135.1 Phycisphaeraceae bacterium JB051 | reverse complement strand
GAAGCTGCGCGCCAGATCGAGCATTTCCAGTTCGTCTTCAGCTGCTGCGAAGGTGGAGGAGCGACGGTGCGTATTGCCTTGCAGTGCTGCACGGACATTGGCTTTACCCCCACGGAAGTCGGGGTGGGTCTTGATGGCATTGTCGATGAGCATGGGGACTTTATCGAGTTCACCGGGACCGCAGAGCAGGTCAATGTCCTGATGACGGACCGCCATGTCAGTGCCTTCGCGTTCTGCCATACAGCCGATGACGCCGAGGATGATGTTGCGGTTCTGCTGTTCTTTTTTGTACTTGGAGACGATCCCGATGCGGCTGTAGACCTTCTGCTCAGCATGTTCGCGCACGGAGCAGGTGTTATAGAGGATGACGTCAGCTTTTTTCCAATTGTCGGTGAACTGGTAGCCGAGGCCGGTGAGCTGGCTTTTGACCAATTGGGAATCGAGCACGTTCATCTGGCAACCGAACGTTTCGAGGTAAACCTGTCGGGATGTGTCTTGTGTATCTGTCATGGCGGTATCCGGGGACCGGGGCTTCCGGGGTCTGGGTTCCGGGGTCTGTTTATGGCGAATCGGAGATGATACCATGAAAAAAAGCAGATTTGAAGTCTGATTGTTGGATTTCTGGTTTTGAGGCAAGTCATTTTTAACCGCCAAGACGCCAAGAACGCCAAGTTAAGAGAGTCGATGACATGAAACAAAAATACACATACAGCATTCGGCAAAGCCACCTGTTTTGCTGACATGATCGCTGTTTTATGAATTCGCTACGGTCATTCAGGTCTTTCTCTGTCTTGGCAACTTGGCGTTCTTGGCGTCTTGGCGGTAAAACTGCCTTGAAAATCAGGTTTTTAGCCCAAATTGCCCTAACTCTGTAAAAAACATAAAAGTCATGTTGATGAAAAAAAGTCACAAAAGACGATAAAAAGAATAGACGATGAGTAATCCAGATCGAACAATCTTTAAATCACTGCTCCAGTTGTTGCCCGGCTGGGTGTTTTTGTTGGCTGGGTTGGGAACCGTGATGGCCTGTTTGTTGATGCCTGCGCTGCAGGAGTACCGCATGATGCAGTGGCGTGAGCAGACGCTCGGATCACAGATGCATCTGCTGGAGCAACAGGCGGGTATTTACAGTAGGTTTGACGAGGCACTGGATGCGGAAGATCCCATCCTGCTCGAACGTCTTGCCTACACCCAACTTGGGCTTATCCCGCAAGGGACCGGCCCGTTACATCCTGATCAACCCCTGCCACCCGTCGGTCAACCTACCTACACCACCCAGCAAACCGACGGGTGGTTTTCTGCGCCCACTTCGGCGTCTTTGTCCGGGCAGGACGTTTTTGATTCCGTCCTTGAACCGGGTCAAATGCCTCTGATGAACCAACCCCCACAGCCGTTGGACACAGCTTTTGTGCGACTGACCACCGGGCCGATGCGCCTGTGGGTGATGCTGCTTGGCTTGGTGGGCATCACATTGGGTCTGATTGCACATCCCCAGACAAAATCTGCATGAGCTGTTTTTGATCGGTCTTCCCAAAGCTTCAAGCGTGACGAATGCCCCCATCAGCAACATGTGCTGATCAAGCATTTTTGAATATTGACGTGACGCTTGCACAGAAAATGCTGATTTATGCATTCCTATGCAGAACAACACGTCTTATTGCCCCGAAAAAAATATCTATATCTTTTTGCAAAATTATAACTTGCCGCCAATCTATGCAATTTTGTGCATAATATTATTTTTCTAGTTTATGCTTTGACTATGCACCTGCATGTTGCATAACCTATCTGTATGAGTCAAACGACATCATCAACCAATGTCACGCTTTCGGATGTCGCCAAACGGGCAGGTGTGTCGCAGTCCACGGTTTCGCGGGTTCTCAACAGGCATCCGCGGATCAGTTCGCAGACTTCCCAGCGGGTGTTCAAAGTCGTTGAGAAGCTAGGCTATGACGCCCAGGCCATCGAACGCAAGGCACAGGCTCGGGCGACCCGGAAAAAAACACGGACCATCAATATCGAAACCCTGCTCTGCCCATTACCTGAGCAGCGCAACATGATGGCGTTGACGCATTTCAGCAAAATGATCGAAGGCATTGAAAACCACCTGTCCACGGTGGACCTGGCGATCAATCACATCAGCAGTTGGACGGTCAGCGAGCCTGATTCGCACCCGAAAAACAAACGCGTCATCGATCAACTGCACAAAGCTGACGGCATTTTGATGATGGGCAATCCCTCTGAGAGTCTCATTGCCACGATCCAGCGGATCAATGAAAAGAACGTGTTACTCGGACCTTGCAGCATGGATCTGAAAATCAACACGGTGACCAGTGATGAGATTCACGGCGGTCAGATGGCTGCCAAGTATTTTCTGGATCGCGGTTTTACGGACATTGGGTTTCTCATGGGTTCCCAGGCCGTCCGCACCTGGCAGGAAAATCGGCATGGTGCCAAGATTCAAACGGATATCACCCTGGGCGAAGGACATTTTCATTGTCGCTACGCCCGCAACACCGACACACCGGAGGTGGCCCGCGCGTTTGAAGACTGGATTCTCAGCGGCCAATGCCCGCGTGCGGTAATCCTGCCTTATGTCGAATCTTTCCTGGCCATCGAATTGGTCTTGACCAAGCATCACCTCAAATGCCCCGAAGACTTCAGCTTGATCGCCTTTGGGGACAACCGGGTTGAGTCGTATCACATCAAGCCCACCGTCTTGAGAACGCACCCGTACCTGACCGGCCATAAAGGTTCAGAACGCATAGTCCAGATGATTCTGGATCGAAACATCGCAGCACAACCTCACCGGGTCTTGATCCCGATGGAAATTTTAGAAGGTAATTCGGTACTGGCTCAAAGTCAGGTCGAGTCAGGCTAGATGAACTGATCACGCTGAATATTCCGTGGTTTTACAACTTTTAAGGTTGCACCACTTATCGTTTGCAATCCCGGGGAACAATCAAATCGTATCCTTCAACATGGAGTTGGAAATGTCTACACTCAGGAAACAATCTGCTTTCACGCTCATCGAGTTACTGGTCGTTATCTCGATCATCTCGCTGCTCATTTCAATCCTTCTGCCGGCGTTGGGTAATGCCCGTAAAGCCGCACGCAATGTCCAATGCCAGACACAGATTCGCTTCCTGATGACAGCCAGCCTGATGTACACACAGGATTTTCATGGCTATCTCTCATCGCACAGCAGTTGGTGGAATTATCTCTACGACTACGGCCTCAAGAAAGTCCAGCGATCCGGCTACAGTATCAAGACACCCGCCTGCCCCGAATACGTGCCACATTCAACCAGTTCATGGGGCAAAGAGTACGGCGGACATTCATCCAACGGCAACGGGCGCATCCGCCCCAAATCCGGCTTCACACAAAGTAAAATCGACAACCTCACCGCCCCGTTATCCAAACTCGTGCTCTTCTGGGATGACCTGCAAAAAGGCAATAACTTCCAGGGCGGATACCCAACCAATAACTGGCACAACGGCGGTTCGTGGTACGACTTCTCCTTCAGACACAACAACGCCCTGAACATCTCCATGCTCGACGGACATGTTGCAACGCTCAGTGGCAACGCCCCCCAAAGGGCTGGAAGCAGTCGCTCCTATCTGGTTTCACGCGACTTCCATCCTGATTACTACTGGGAATCTGGTGGCCACTAATCACACGAGCCAACCAACACAAACTTTACCCATCAAGCTCGCATTGCAGAGAACGAACATCCTAACGCTATCAATAACGGAGTTTTCAATGTCTCTTTTTGTCTCAAAAACAACCTCAAATCTGGGTAGAATGCTCCTGCCCATGATGGCTCTCCTTGCTGCCCTGCTTATGCCCAACACACTGCAGGCGCAGGAAAAGCTGCCCACCCTGACTTACAAGAACGGCAAAATATACATCAAGAGTGCCGACGGCCTGGATGTCATGTACATCGGGCATTACAAGGCTCCATGGGGTCCTTCCACCCTCTTTAAAGCCACAGCTCTGCAACCGGTTGAAGGTGAGCACAACACATG
>JBICHS010000707.1:0-4291 GCA_043101135.1 Phycisphaeraceae bacterium JB051 | reverse complement strand
ATCGCGCGGTTCGGCTTGAACATGGAAGATGTCCAGCAGGTCATCGCTGCAGCGGTCGGCGGGACCGATGCGGGTGAGATTTTTGAGAATATCCGCCGCTTCCCGATTCACATTCGTTTTACTGAAGCGGCACGCAATCATCCCGAGGCCATTGGCAACATTCTCATTGACGGGCCCGATGGTTTACGTGTCCCGCTCAGCCAGATTGCCACCATTCGGCAAACCGTCGGGCCGCGTCAGATCACGCGCGAAGACAACCAGCGTTTTATCAGTATCCAATGTAACGTCGTTGGTCGTGACATCGGCACGTTTGTTGCTCAAGCGCAAAGCGAAATTGATGAACAACTGGAGCTTCCCCCCGGATACCTCATGCAATGGGGTGGGCAATTCCGACTGCAACAACAGGCCAATCGGCGCCTGGCGGTGGTCGTGCCGGTGACGTTGGTGTTGATCTTGATTTTGCTTTACAGCTCGTTCCAATCACTGAAAAACGCGCTTCTGATCCTGCTCAACATCCCGTTGGCTTTGGTCGGCGGTGTGTTGGCGTTGTGGGTGACGCAACAGAATTTGTCCGTGCCCTCCTCGATTGGTTTTATCGCGCTACTTGGCATCGCTGTCGAGAACGGCATGGTGTTGGTCACGTGTATCAACCAACTCGTTGCGCAGGGTCATGACGTGGATCATGCCAGCGAACAAGGCGCAGCGATGCGACTTCGCCCCGTCTTGATGACGGCGGTGACCACGGCGTTGGGACTCATCCCACTACTCTATGCAACGGGCACCGGCAGTGAAGTCCAACGGCCGCTGGCGACGGTGGTCATCGGCGGGTTGGTAACGAGCACGTTACTGACCTTACTTGTCCTGCCAGCCCTGTATCGCTGGTTCGGCATTCATCCCAGAACATCGCATTAAGTTTTATCTCTTGAAAGGAGAAGCGATATGAAAGCTTTCTATTCAACGTTACTGATCCTCACAGCCATCGTTTTAATCGGCTGTGAGTCCACGCAAAGTCTCAACCAACCCGCGACGGATATCGTCGTTGCAGTCAACAACCAAGACGGCCTGCGCATTGTCCGCCCGCACGTCACACAGCAGGACAATGCTTTGCTCGTTCACGGCACGGTCCGACGTGATCTCTACCAGCGAAGCAATCTGCATGGCCACGTGCTGGTGTCATTGATGGATGATGCAGGTCAGGTCATCGCTGAAAAACAGGTTGATTATTCACAGGCATTACTCATTCCCGATGGCATTCGTCGCAGTCCATTTCAGACAGCGTTTGAAGGCGTGACGACAACGCCAAGCAAGGTCAACCTGTCCGTGCATGACAAGGCGGATTGTAAGTGTGATGCGTGATCTGCTGGGATATAGCACAGTAAACCATACATCCCGTCATTCCCGCGCAGGCGGGAATCCAGTGGCATTCTGTTGACGCTTGCAAGTGCCACTGGACTCCCGCCTGCGCGGGAGTGACAGTTTATTAGTTATCCGTTTTTTCAACGACCTGATTGATTGACCAGTGTTTTCGCGCAAGAGCCTGCATCTGCTTAAGCACATCTGCATACTTTGGATCATCGGCAAAGCTGCGTGTTTCGTGTGGGTCTACTTCGTAGTCATAAAGCTCACGCGCGATCACCGGGCCTGCTGCCTGGTCATGACGAAAGTCTTTTTTGACCCATTCAATGTAACGGTAACGCTCATTGCGGATCGCATAGCCCATGGCATGTTTACCATCATCCGCCCAACGTGGGAACTGACTCACGGCTGCGTCTTTGATGTGTTTGGAGGCATCGTTTAACACAGGCAGCAAACTCGTGCCAGCCAGTTGTGAGGGCTTATCCAAACCTGCCAGATCGCAGAGTGTCGGGTAGATGTCGACAAACTCGGTAGGCATGGTGGTCGATTGACCTTTGGTATCAAGCCAGGGTGCGCTGATGATCATGGGGCTGCGGGTGGCCTGTTCAAAGTTGGTGTGTTTGCACCACATGCCATGGTCACCCAGATGCCAACCGTGATCACCCCAGAGGACGATCATGGTGTCGTCTGCTTTGCCGGACGCTTCGAGCGCATCGAGCACTTTGCCAACCAGTGCGTCAGTGTAGGAAACGCAGGCATGATAGCCGTGGATCATCTCACGCTGCAGATCCTCGGGCATGATTTTGGTCTTAGGCACATCGTAAACAGCCTTGAGTTCCCATGAATCCTGAAAGCCGATTTCCGGCGCGTTCAGTGGCATTTTCTGCCAATCCGCAAGTTGCATGTCTTCGCGCTTGTAGAGGTCCCAATACTTCTTGGGCGCGACAAAGGGAAGGTGCGGTTTCTTGAATCCGACTGCCAGGAAAAAGGGCTTGTCGGATGTCGCGAATTGCTTGAGTTTATCGACCGCCATGTTGGCAACGCGACCATCAGCGTAGGAATCATCAGGCGTGTCGTAGCATTCGGTGGTGGGAATCCCGCCGATGTGCTTCATGATTTTCATGTAACCTTTGATGCCCTTTTTGCGAGCATCAGCCATCTTCTCACGCAGACGCTTGACGGTCGACGGTTCACAAAAGCCATGCTCACTATCGAGATTGCGTTTGGGATGCGGGTACGGGCCCGACCAGGAAGCAGGGTCATCAAGCACAACGCCCTGCACGGATCGCGGGTCAAAAATCTTGCCCATGCCCACTGACTCATAACCGTTGAGCTTAAAGTGTTGGGGCAATGTCACGACATCCGGATTGATATCACGGATGAGCGTTTTGAGATCCCACACCTTGGTCTGATCCGGTCGCATGCCGGTCAACAAACTCGCACGCGAAGGCCCACAGACAGCCTGCTGACAATGGTTATTCAAAAACGTCATCCCACGTGCAGCAAGGCGATCAATGTTGGGACTCTTGACGCGCTTATCACCGTAGCAACCGAGAATGGGCTTCAGATCATCCACTGCAATAAACAGTACATTGCGTTTCTTGGCTTGCGTTGGTTTTGCCCACGTGGAAGCAGGTGAATGCAATAGCGATGCGGTTGCACTGGCGCCCAGAACACGCAAAAAATCCCGACGTTTGAATTGGAGCATGGAAGAACCTCAACTGTGGTAGCTACTGATCAACCAGTGTATCAAGTCCAATCCATCCTGTGTAGAGAGGCAGCGCTATCGCTAAATCACCACACCGCTGCACAGCTCTGGCTCGCAATGCCAATCAATCGTAAACTGACAGGCAATGAGCACCACCGGACACATTCTTTATGAGGCAGATCAACGCGAGGAGGCCTTTGCAAAGCTCCAACCGAGGTTGCTTTTCATGGGGCGATTCATCTCCACCGGCCGCTGGTTTCTCAAACCGCTCAAGCATGATTTTTACACCATTAGCTATGTCCAGCAGGGCCACGCGAAAATAACCGTTGGCAATAAAACCCATCACGCCAAGCCCGGGCAGGTCATGCTCTACAGTCCATCGGTCTCCTATCGCGCGCAAAACGTTTCACCCTTCATGGACTATCAAACGCTCATCTTCCGGTTCACCACCGGCGAGCAAACGCGACTGCCCACCACGTTTGCAGCCTCCACCACACTCGCCCTGCAACGTCTGCTTGGCATGATTCACAAACAGGTTCTCGCGTCGCATCGGGATCAGCGTGTAATCAAATCACTACTGCTTGAGATTCTGGAACTGGCCTACAAACCAGCCACCAAACAAGCTTCCCCACCGCAGGCTACGCGCGTGCTTGATGCCATGCAATGGATTCGTGAGCATCTTGATGAAGCCTTTGACATGCAGCAGCTCGCTGCGTCCTTGAATATCAGTGCTTCACATTTGGCACATCAGTTCAAGGAACACGCAGACACCTCCGCTGGCGCGTATTACCTGTCACTGAAAATGGATCAAGCCAAGGCCATGCTCTGCGATTCGGATTTGAGTTTAAAGGCCATTGCCGACGAATTGGGCTATGCGTCGATCCATCATTTCACAAGACGATTCACTGCCATCGTCGGCATGCCCCCCGGCGCATTTCGCCAAGCCCAAAGTCAGTCGGCGGATCAGCGTATCGAATTGATCCCCGAAGACGGCGGTCCGATTGTTTAGTGTCGAAGGATTGTTCCAACTTGATTCCAATCGCATTTTTTTCGTCACTCCCGCGCAGGCGGGAGTCCAGTGACAACTGCAAGTGGTCTTCCCCACTCCTGGTGGACACTGCAGTGGATTAGTTGAGGCTTTTTGCGTAGGCCTCTGGGGTTTGGTAGTTCAGTGAACTGTGTAGCCTTTGACGATTATAAAACACTTCGATGTATTCGAACACTGCA
>JBICHS010000706.1:0-6667 GCA_043101135.1 Phycisphaeraceae bacterium JB051 | reverse complement strand
CTCTTTCCCACGGACTCTCTCTTGGGAGTAGTTTAGCTTGAATAACTGAATTAATACACTGCGATTTTTCTGCAGCATTTACACATTTGCCTGACTACGCTACAATTTCTCTCTTTGCCACTTTTTGCACGAAATGCATGCCTGATCACGTGGTTCCCCGCCGCCTGTTTGGGTTTTGCCGTGAGTTTGCCGGTAATCGGTACGTGAACCAGGAGTTTTTTTGTGACGGACATCCCAACTTGGGCCAAGAGCTTTACGCCCAATATTAAAAATGATGTGCTCTCAGGTCTGACAGTTGCATTGGCATTGGTGCCTGAAGCGGTGGCGTTTGCATTCGTTGCAGGCGTTGAACCGCTGGTTGGACTTTATGCAGCATTCATGGTCGGTTTGATCACATCACTACTCGGTGGTCGGCCGGGCATGATCTCCGGCGCAACCGGTGCGGTGGCTGTGGTCCTCGTCGCATTGGTGGCTCAGCACGGCGTGGAATACATGTTCGTTGCAGTGCTTCTTGCAGGGGCGATTCAAATCACGGCTGGTTTGCTGCGACTTGGTAAACTCGTACGGCTGGTACCTGAGTCGGTGATGTTCGGTTTTGTCAACGGTCTTGCAATCGTGATTTTCCTGGCGCAACTCCAAAGCTTTCAAACCAAGACCATCGTCGATGGTGTGGAAGTCATGCAATGGATGAGCGGCAATGAACTTTACCTGATGTGCGGCTTAGTCCTTGGGACGATGGCGATCATCCTTGGCATGGCACACATCACCAAGGCGGTCCCCGCACCGCTGGTTGCGATCGTTTCCATTACGCTGCTGGTCCATTTCCTGAATATTGATACGCACACCGTTGGCGATCTGGCGGGGTCCATCAAGGGCGGTTTGCCCCAGTTCCATCTGCCCCAGGTGCCTTGGGATATGGAGATGCTCAAGGTGGTGTTCCCCTATGCGGTGATCGTTGCCAGCGTGGGGTTGATTGAATCGCTGATGACGCTGAGCCTGCTTGATGAAATGTCGCAAACGCGCGGTCGCGGCAATCGTGAATGCATGGCACTGGGTTTGGCGAACATGGTCAACGGCGTGTTCGGCGGCATGGGCGGTTGTGCGATGATCGGCCAGAGTGTCATTAACTTTGAGTCCGGCGGGCGCGGGCGATTGTCCGGTTTTTCAGCATCAATCTTCCTGTTGGTCTTCGTGCTTTTCGGCAGTGGTCTCATCAGCCAGATTCCCATCGCGGCTCTCACCGGCGTGATGTTCATGGTCGTCATCGGCACATTCGAATGGTCGAGCTTCCGTGTCATGGGCAAGATTCCCAAAGCTGATGCACTGGTGATTGTCCTCGTCTCGGGGATCACGGTGATGTACGATCTTGCCATCGCCGTGTTCGTTGGCGTGATCGTTTCTGCCCTTGTTTTTGCGTGGGAAAAGTCCAAGCATGTCTACGGCAAGACGCGATTGAACCCGCAGGGTTGGAAGATTTACGAAATCGATGGCCCGTTATTCTTTGCATCCATCGGTGACTTTAAACAACTCTTCACACCCGACAGCGATCCGGATGATGTCATCATCGACTTTGCGCATTGTCGTGTGTATGGGCATAGCGGTCTGGATGCGATCGACTCGTTGGCTGAACGCTATCGGTCACTGGGTAAGACCCTGCACATCGTGCACCTGAGCCCGGAGTGTAAACAGCTTCTGGAAAAAGCAGGCGACATGGTGGAAGTCAATCACCTGGAAGACCCGCATTATCACCTCGCGGTGGATGAGTTGTCGTAAGTTTCATTGCAGGCGAGCCGCTTCGTGTCGACACGGGAATGAGCGAAGCTCAAATGTGATTACATTTGATGAGCGTGCAGAGAAATCATTTTCGACTACGGCGAATCCCGCGGTGACACACCACGGCTCGCCTGATTGTTTGATGGATGATTTTCTGTGAACGTTCAATCATCCATGTCATCAGGACGTTTTTTCTTCTTGCCGCAGAGGCATCCCCAGCGGTCGTGGGACCACAGGCAGAAAATCGTCATCAGGATTTTGTAACCGGCTTTGACCGAGCCTTTGATCGAGCCTGAGATTTTGCTTTTGCCTGCGTGACGTCGACGGTAGGGGACATCCATGTCGACGCATTGGAGCCGGTAGGACGCTGCTTTGTATTGCATTTCGACGGTCCAGCCCCAGGGGGTGTCTTTCATGTCCAGCTGGAGCAGGGTTGGCCAATCAATGATGCGCAGGGGGCCCAGGTCGGTGAAGCGTTTGCCGGTGGTTGCCCAGATGAGCAAGCAGGCGAGTTTGTTGCCGAATCGCTGGGTGAAAGTGAGGCTGCCGGGCTCTGCGAGTTTGCTGCGTGAGCCGATGACCATGACTGCTTCACCGCGTGCGATGGGCTTGGCGAGTTTAGCCAATTGGGCAGGATCGTCGGACAAATCCGCATCACAAAATGCCACCATCTCCGGCGGGGGACTTTGGAGTTTAAGCCAACTGATGCCCTTGAGACAGGCCGCGCCGTAGCCACGTTGACACTCATGCAGGACCATAAAACCCTGCTGTCGCGCCAGGTCGGGCGTGTTATCCGTGGAGTTGTTATCGATGAGAATGATGTGTCGAAACAGGTCCTTGGGGATCGCGCTGGCCAGAGCGACAATGTTCTGCTGCTCGTTGTAAGCAGGAATGATCAGGTCGATAACAGGTTTTGGATCTTTAGGAATCATATTCAAGTCACATGGTAATACGGCTTTACCATTTTTGCCGGGGGTTGGCCCCATTCAAAAGATTACAACGGCATGGACCCGATCGCCGACGTTAAGACAACCCGTTGAGCTTGGGATTTATTCCGATTGACAGTTGATGGATGGCAAAGTAATATTTGTTTATCCGGATAAAAGGATGGAACAAAATGCATATTCGCGACATCTTCGATCAGCAACCCACGACGCTTTCCTTTGAGTTCTTCCCGCCCAAGAACGAGAAGTCGGCTGAGTCGTTGTATCAGGCCATTGAACAACTCGAGAGCCTCAAGCCCTCCTTCGTGTCGGTGACCTATGGTGCAGGCGGCTCCACGCGGGATTTGACGCATGACCTGGTGGTGCGGATTCAAAAGCAAAGCACGCTCGATCCGATCCCGCACCTCACATGTGTCTGTCATCAACAGGATGAGATACAGCAGATTCTCGAGCGCTATGCCGCAGCTGGGGTTGGCAACATTCTCGCGCTCGGTGGCGACCTGCCATTCGACAAGCCCGACTATGACCGCAGCCAGGACGCGTTCCGACATGCAGCAGGGCTCGTGGGCTTCATCAAGAAATTCGGCGAGCAGGGCAACCATCCCGACAAACGCGGTTTTGGTATCGGCGTAGCTGGTTTCCCCGAAGGTCACCCCGGCACGCCCAATCGTCTGCTGGAGATGGACTACCTCAAAGCCAAGGTCGATGCGGGTGCGGATTACATTTGCACGCAGCTGTTTTTCGACAACCGTGATTTCTTTGACTTCTGTGAACGCTGCGAATTGGCGGGTATTAACGTGCCGATCATCGCAGGTATCATGCCCGTCTCCACAGTGTCAGGCATGAAACGCATGGCAGAGCTCTCGGCCGGCTCCCGTTTCCCCGCGCCCTTGATGCGAGCCATCCAGCGCGTGCAGGACGATCCCGAAGCGGTGAAACAGGTGGGGCTCCACTGGGCGACCAAGCAGTGCATGGACCTATTGGACAACGACGTGAACGGCATCCACTTCTACACGCTCAACAAATCCGACACCACCCAGCAAATCTATCTCCGCATGGGCTTGGCAGACTCCACACCAGTGACGGGTAAGTGATCGAAAGATCAGTCATCTGACTTGGATGATTGGCTTTTTGAATCGGTATCCGTTGACGATGCTGCAGCCACGTTGGAGAGCATCTTGCCATTATCATCCGGCGTTGTGATCGGCATGTCACCGATGAGCAGGCTCGGGGTGATGCCTTCCTGGGTGATGATGAATTTGGTGTTGTTCTTCAAAGACTCTTCGGTCATCTCAAGGCGCTTGAGTTCCTTGGCATTACCCTTGAAGAATTTCTCAGCAGCTTCATTGACCAATTCGATGGCACGGGCTTTGCCTTCAGCGACTTTGATCTCAGCTTCTTTTTTGCCGTCGGCAATTTGGATGGAGGCAAGCTTGTCTTGTTCGGCAGCCTCGTAGCGACCGGTTGCCAGCAGTTTCATGGCACGGCGTTCCTGCTCCGCGGACTTCTGTTTGTGCATGGCAGCTTTGATGTCCGATGGTGGGTCGATGAGCTTGATTTCAACCTTGCTGACTTCCAGTCCCCAATCCTTGGTCATGGTATCGAGTGTCTCTCGCAGGTTCTGGGAGATGCGTTCACGAGCAATGAGGCTTTCATCCAGCGTCAGGTGGCCGAACTCCTGACGGAGGTTGGTTTGCGCCAGTTGAATGACCGCGCGTTTCCAGTTGTCGATGTTGTAAAACGTCTTCTTGATGTCCTCAGCCTCAAAGCCGGGGCGGACCCAGATCAGGCCATCGACTTTGATCTCCACGTTGTCCTTGGTGATTACTTCCTGTGGGGTGATTTCCATGGTGTGTTCACGGACATCACGGATGCGGGTGATGTTGAGGATGGGGATTTGAAAGTTCAGCCCCGGGATTGCAAAGCGCGTGTAGCGCCCGAATTTTTCGACAATGCCACGTTCGTACTGTTTGATGATGAAGAAGGGGAATCGCGTCTCGCGCATGGTAGGCTCCCGGGGTGTTAAAAAGATTTAGTGGTACTTTATCAAAATCACGTCCCAAGTGATGCAGCATCAGGATGTTTTGTTACAATGTTTCGACACTTAATCCGTGTATGAACCCCGCCGGTTGGCTGACAGGCTTGTGGGACTCCTTAATAAAAACCATGTCAGCGACAACAGAATTGATGCGTTTGTGGCACGGTCCTTTTTGCCGATGCCCACGCCGTTGTGACATACACGGAAAGATTTGCCCTATGCCCGGTTCCATCATGCCTCTTCCGATCATGCTCGAGGAAGAAGAGGATCGCAAAGCCTACGAAAAACTTCAAGCTCCCAAGACCATCGTTTGTCGGTTCGGTTATCTGCGTGAAATCGCCGAGTTGCCTTACAAAGGCGACGCCAAGCCCGGGTGTGGCTCCAAGCTCGTGATCCGCACCAAGCGTGGGATCGAGATGGCTGAGATGCTCACCACCGTCTGCGACAACTCCGGCTGTTCCAAGTCCATCAGCCGCGACCAGATGCTTCAGTACATCGAGAACTCCGGTGGCAAGGACTATCCCTATTTCAATCAAGGCAAAGTGCTCCGCGTCGCCACCATTGAAGACCTCAACGAGCAGTCGCATCTGGATGAGTCCAAGACGGAGAAAATCATCTTCGCCCGCCAGACGATCCGCGAGATGGACCTGCCGATGAAGCTGGTCGATGTCGAGCAACTGCTTGGAGGTGAGCGGATCATTTTCTATTACACCTCCGAAGACTGGGTCGACTTCCGTGAGTTGGTCCGCAAGCTGGCTGCTGAGTACCAGACGCGCATTGAGATGTGCCAGGTTAATGCGCGTAACGAAGCACGGTTGGTTGCTGACTACGAAAAATGTGGCCAACACTGTTGCTGTAAGCAGTTCCTCAAAGTCTTAAAGCCGGTGTCGATGCGCTCTGCCAAGGTGCAGAAAGCCACGCTGGACCCGACCAAGATTTCCGGGCGATGCGGGCGACTCATGTGCTGCCTGCGGTACGAGGACAAGACGTATTCGGAACTGCAAAAACGCCTGCCCAAGAAGCAGACGCCCGTGGAGACCGAGGACGGCATTGGCGTGGTCATCGACACCCAGATCCTCACGCAGCTGGTCTTGATTCGTCTGGATGACAACCCGTCGAACCTGCAGGCCTACCCGCTGGAGAACATTGAGATTCTCAAGAAGGATCAGGTTCAGGCCCGTAAAGCGGAGTTGGAACAAAAGGCAGCAGAGCAGCGCGAACGCGCAGCATCTTCAAGTTCATCACGTGATCGTAACCGACCACCTCGCGCTGCCAAGCCTTCATCGGATGACAATATCAAAGACGCCTCAGCCAACAATCAGGAACAAGGCTCTGCTGAAGGTGGCGAACGCAAGCGTCGTCGCCGTCGTCGCCGCAAGTCCGGCTCGGGTGAGGGTGGTGAGAATCAAAGCAACAATCAGAACACCGACAGCAATGACGGCCAATCCAATCAGCCCAAAGCCCAGGCAACTGACGGTGATGCAGGCGGTGACGGTGCACCGAAGAAAAAACGCCGCCGTCGCCGTCGCCGCAAACCACGCGGTGAAGGTGGAGGCAATGCCGGAGGCTCCGGGGGAGGTTCCGGGGGTGGAGATGGTGGCGGTTCAGGTGAAGGTTGATTATTGATGATCGTCACCCGTCAGATTCGACCTGCGGTCTCATCTGGCGGCTTGTGTTGAACCACACACATACACCACAAGCCATCAGGTAAATGTAAAAAATGCAACGCCACCATCCGTCACTCCCGCGCAGGCGGGAGTCCAGTGATATATGCAAGTGGTCTTCCCCACTCCTGGTGGACACTGCAGTGGATTAGTTGAGGCTTTTTGCGTAGGCCTCTGGGGTTTGGTAGTTCAGTGAACTGTGTAGCCTTTGACGATTATAAAACACTTCGATGTATTCGAACACTGCA
>JBICHS010000705.1:0-5676 GCA_043101135.1 Phycisphaeraceae bacterium JB051 | reverse complement strand
ACGGATATGCTCTTCATGCCCGACCTGCTGCACTACTTTTTCTCAGGCGAAAAAGTCAACGAAGCCACCATCGCGTCGACCTCACAGATGGTCAACCCGCACACCGGCAAGTGGAACACCGACCTGCTGGACAAAGCGGGTATCCCTCACGGCTTTTTGAAAGACATCGTCCCGGCAGGCACCAAAATCGGTAAGCTCCGCGAAGTCATTGCCAAGGAAGCAGCAGTCGATCCCATCGACGTGATCGTCCCCGGCAGCCATGACACGGCGTCCGCCATCGCCTCGGTTCCCGTGGACAAAGCCAACAGTGGCAACTGGCTGTACCTCTCCAGTGGCACGTGGTCATTGATGGGTGCTGAACTCGACAAGCCCATCGTCAACGAAGCCTCACTCAAAGCCAACTACACCAATGAACGCGGCGTCGAAGACAAAATCCGTTTCCTCAAAAATATCTCCGGCCTGTGGTTGGTTCAGGAATGTCGTCGTGACCTCATCCGTAAGGGACAGGACCTCAACTATCCCACACTCACGCAAATGGCAGCGGACAGCGAGCCGTTTGCAACACTTATCGACACGAACCACGCGCCCTTTGCATCGCCCGGTGACATGCTTGCCAAGATTGATGCGTATGCTCAAAAGACCGGTCAACCCAAACCCACCACGCCCGGCAGCTATGTCCGCGCGTGTCTCGAATCCCTGGCATTAACCTATCGCGGTGTCTGTGAAGACCTTGAGCGTCTCACCGAACAGGACATCGACGTATTGCACATCGTCGGTGGTGGTGGCAAGAATAGTCTGCTCAACCAGATGACTGCCGATGCGATTAACAAGCAGGTGATCGTCGGCCCGTTCGAAGCCACCGCTATCGGCAATGCACTCACGCAAGCCATGGGTAACGGCGACGTCAAGGACCTTGATCACATCCGCCGCATCGTCCGTAACAGTTTTGAGCTGGAAACCTACGAGCCGACCGGCGCGGCTGCCTATGATGCACAGGCCAATCGTTACGCCGATTTGCAGGCACAGGCGGTGTGAAAATGACTTGGGATTGTTGTAGGGTGGGTGGAGTGAGTCATCGAACGATACCCACCACGTTCCTGCAAGAACTCACAAAATCAATCCAGAGAATCAATCACCCATGGTGGGTATCGCTACGCTCCACTCACCCTACAAGAAACAAATGAAAGTTGAACATGCTTTGGATCGTTGATGCAGACTGGGATGATGCCGAACACACCGATGCTGTGGTGTACCTGCTCGACAGCTACGCGTCGGACCCCATGGGTGGCAATGAGCCGCTAAGCCCATACGTCAAAAACAATCTCATCAACGAACTGGCCAAGCGTCAAACCGCGCATGTCATCCTTGCTTTCGATGAAGAGATACCGGTGGGTTTGATGATTTGCTTTGAAGGTTTTTCGACGTTTGTGTGTAAGCCACTTTTGAATATCCACGATGTCATTGTGCATGCGGACCATCGTGGCAAAGGCATCGCGACCGCCATGTTCGCCTACATCGAAGACAAAGCCCGACAGATGAACTGCTGCAAACTCACCCTCGAAGTGCTCAGCGAAAACAAGGTCGCCCAAAGTCTCTACACCAAGTGCGGCTTTGCAGGTTACGAACTCAAACCCGAAACCGGCCACGCGCTGTTCTGGCAGAAGAAGTTGGATTGATGCTAATACGAGCGGTTACAACTGGCAGCTTTTGTATCGCGTTTTCCATCACTTCATATCTCGCAACACGTGGAGTCGATGGCGAGTTGTTTCTGCTATTTGGACTTTGGACACTCATCACACTTATCTACATGAGCGTGATCATTTGCCTGCCAAAAGTCATGTACAAGGAAGTCTTCACGTCTTGCTGGCTCTTTGGACTTGGCGCTTGTATTTCCATGATGGTTGACTCACATCTTGATGAAATGGCGGGAATGCTCTACATCATCATTCCCACGTTAATGATATGCACCTTGTGTCTTTCATTAACAACACTGTTTTTTAAGAATCGCATCCAACAATCTAATCAGCATGATGATCCGACGTAAGCAATGTAGGTAATTCATCATCCAGTTTGTTTCGTGCAATGAATGTCAATGATGTTCAACAAGAGACGCTTAACTATCTTGACATTGCACCAAAGCGTTATAAGATCAAGTAAACCAGTTTCTTCACGGGATACTGGTTTTTATTTTATCTGTTTAATGAAAGCTTTAGTTAAGGCTTTTTTGCAAATTTTCATGCACAAGCAAAGGATTGATCTTCAACGCATGATGGCAAAGCTTGTCCAGCAAATGTCCGGCTGTGGCAAGTCAGAATGAATCACTGTCACTCTTCGACAGGAACCCAACAGCTCAGATCGGCACGGTGCCCATCTTTCATATTTACGTTTTTGCTGGTTGTCCTATCCACTTGACCAGGGAGGTTATTGCATGCGCAGTTTGAACAAGGTTGTTCGTCATCCATCAACACGATCCTGTTTTTTACTCACACTGTTTTTTTTACTCTCACTCATCTCTCGCCCTGCTGTCGCATCGCTGGTTCTCTTTGATGATGATGTCCAGAATGGAGCGCTGCTCTGGTCGACGAGTCCAAGCATTGCCGACTACACCACCGGCAGTGAACCTGTTGCCGCTGGCACCCATGCCATCGCCATGCAGGCAACGAACTGGACACAGGCCGGCCTGAAGATCGGGCAGGTCGCACCGGCGGGACACAGCTTGCTCCAGGCACGCATCTACCGCCAATCAGGCAGCGGCGGCACGCTGATGTTCCGCTACGGCAGCAGTTGGCTGAAGATCAATCTAACCGATGCCAACAATGACAAATGGACACTCGACGGGCAGCCCGGAACCAGCAGCTACACCCCCGACACCTGGCATACCATCCAGATCGACCTGGCGGCATTGGGTGTCGAAAACGAATCGATCGTTGCAATCGGCGTTCAGGGTTCTTCGACAACCGCTTATTACTTCATGGACGAAGTTTCCTTTGAAACGCCCACAGCACCCAACTATGTGCTCTTTGATGACGATGTCCAGAACGGCGCAGCTTTCTGGTCGCAATCCACCAGCATCTCCGAACTTTCATACAGCACTGACCCGGCGGCTTCGGGCACGTACTCCATTGCCATCGAAGCAGCCAGTTGGTCACAGGCAGGTCTGGCGATCAATCAAACACCACCTGCTGGACAAACCATCCTCGAAGCCAAGATCTATCGTGTCTCAGGCAGCGGGGGCAGCATCGTTATACGCTACGGCAGCAGTTGGACAGCAATCACACTCAATAGCACCAACAACGATAAATGGACACTTGATGGCCAACCCGGCATCACGACTTATACCAATGACACCTGGCATACCCTGCAAATCGATCTGGCGGCGTTCGGACTTGCCAGCCAATCCATCAAAGCCATTGGGTTTAAAGGCTCATCCACCACGGCCTATTACTTCATGGACGATGTCGCCTTTGTCGGGACCGGTGCACCCGAAGCGGTCACGCCCCCCATTGCCGGCAACTGGACGTTGACGTTTGAAGATGAGTTTGACGGCAGTTACCTGGACCCTGAAAAATGGCGCATCGGTGAACACTGGCTCGGTATCAACGGCCTGGCGGGGAACACGCCTGAAAATATCGCGGTTGAAAACGGCAACCTGAAAATGACTGCCGAAAAGAAAACCACGACCTTCGGCACCGCGACCTACAACTATGCCACCGGCGAAATCAGCACCTTCAAACAATTCAAACAGGCTTACGGATACTACGAAGCGCGCATCAAGTACGATGCGGCCCAGGGCGTCTGGCCGGCCTTCTGGCTGATGCCTGATCGCGGCAATTATGGTGATCAGAATTACTGTCGCCAATCCTTTATCAAGTTTGATATCAGTTCAACCAACCAGGCCATCAGTTCCGCGGTCCTGCGGTTTAAGATCGCCTCTGCCGCCATCGCCAGTAACATCAGTATCCATCGCACACTCACGGACAACTGGACGCAAAGCAGCATCACCTGGAACAACAAGCCGAAGTTCGATCCCGAATGGTTTGCACAAGTCTCCGGGGCAGTCACCGGTGACTGGGTTGAAATTGATGTCACCGATTACGTTCAGGCCCAACGGTCTGCCGGCCTGGCTGCAAGCTTTGCGTTGGTCGATACGTTCATGAAAGACCAGTACATTCAAATTCACAGCAAGGAAGCCAGCGACTCAGCCAACCGTCCGCAACTGGTGGTCAACACCCTGCCGGTCTCGGCCAGTGATGATGCCTACGTCCGCAGCGGAACCAGTGCCGACAGCAACTTCGGCACCGATGCCTTGCTTTTGATCAAGGATACCTGGGGCGATACTTCCTCGACCTACAACGGTGGGATGGAATTTGACATCATGGAATCACTGGGCATCTGGGGTGATGATGTCACCGCCCATGCCCTGCACTGGGACGGGTACGGCACTGACCATCAATACACCGGCTCCGGTGAACTCAACCTCACCCCCTCATCCGACGGATACCACACCTACGGCATGTACTGGGAACCGGGGTACGTCGCCATGTACGTCGACGGTGTGCAAACCTGGAGCTACAGCAGCAGCCGCGTGGGTAGTGTCACCTCCTACATCCTCCTGTCATTACAAATGGGCGGATGGGACGGCAACGGCACAGTCATCGACAGTCAGCTGCCTGCGGACATGTTCGTAGACTACGTCCGCGTCTGGTCCGGCACCGCCGATTGATTGGCTGACCGATCAATCCAATCCCTCAAACAAAACAGGCATCACTTGCAAAGGTGATGCCTGTTTTTTATTTGTGGGTTTCATGTCATTCAGTTCTATATCAGCGTCGTTTGACAGGGACTATCCACAAGGGACTAGGGACTAGCGAATAGGGTTGTGCATGCGTACCTCCCCAGTTTTACGGTCTTTTTTGTCTTTCCCTAGTCCCTAGTGGCTAGTCCCTGTTTTCGATCAATTCTGCAAAACACTCCAAACAAATGCCACTTTATGCATGGAGACTTGCCCCGCCATCACATCATCACACAACCACCTTGTAAATCATAAACGCCGCGGCGATCCCGGCGGTGATGTAGATGATCATTGCAAACGGTTTCTCAGGCACGCGCTTATTCATCCACGCACCGGCCAATGTCCCGATCGGAAGCAACGGCAAAAACCAGATCGAGTTCTTGAGCGTGAACGTATTGATGTAACCCATGTAAAAATAGGTCGGCAATTTACACAGGTTCATGATCATGAAAAACAGGCATAGCGTTCCCACCAACTTCCGCTTCTCAACCTTTTCCTGAACCAGGTAAATGCTGACAATCGGCCCCGCTGCGTGACTAAGTGTCGAAGCAACACCGGCGGCACTGCCAATCACCACACTGGATAACGGATGCTTGGGCAACGTCGGCGGCTCCTTGCCAAAGAGCTTGAAGAACTGGAGCATGACGACGGCTAAGCAGATCGAACCGACGAGCAGTTTGAGTGTGCTGTCGATGGCGCCCTTATTCGCAGAGCCGCTGAGTTGCAGAAACAGAAACGTGCCGATGGCGATGCCCATCACCATGCCCGGTAGTAACCATTTCATTAACCGCCATTCGTACTGTTTGAGATGATGCAGGTTGCTGAGGATGTCAGCCAGTATCAGCACCGGTAAGAGCACACCAATCATCTGCTCGGCAGGCATG
>JBICHS010000704.1:0-5957 GCA_043101135.1 Phycisphaeraceae bacterium JB051 | reverse complement strand
GCCTTTACCAGCAATGTCAGGCGCTGAGCCGTGCACAGCTTCGAAGACAGCGTGATCGGTACCGATGTTGGCACCGGGGACGACACCCAGACCGCCGACCAAGCCAGCACACAAATCGCTGACCACATCGCCGTAGAGGTTTTCCATCAGCAGCATGTCGAACTTGCTGGGGTCCTGCACCAGACGCATGCATGCTGCGTCAATGATCAGCGAGTCATACACCACGTCAGCATATTTTTCGTCATGCACTTTCTGGGCACACTTGAGAAACAGGCCGTCGGTGAGTTTCATGATGTTGGCTTTGTGGAACGCGGTGACTTTCTTGCGTTCACGTTTCTGGCAGTAATCAAAAGCATAATCCGCGATGCGCGAGCAACCCTTTTCGGTTGCGACCTTCATGCTCATGACTACGCCGGGGGTCACTTCGTTTTCCACACCCGAGTACAGGCCTTCGGTGTTTTCGCGAATGATGACAAGGTCGACATTCTCAAAACGGGTCTTCACGCCGGGAAGACTACGGACTGGGCGCACAGCTGCGTACAAGCTCAGCTTCTTACGGAGTTGCACGTTGACCGAGCTAAAACCCTTGCCGACGGGCGTGGTGCAGGGGCCCTTGAGTGCAACGCCATGTTCGAGGATGGCATCGGTGGTCTCTTCAGGGAGCACGTCTTTGCCTGCATCCAGTGCGGCGATGCCAGCCTTGTGTTCGACCCAGTTGATATCCGAGCCTGCTTTTTCAAGAACGCGTTTAACTGCTGCTGTGACTTCCGGGCCGATCCCGTCACCGGGAATCAGCACCGCCGTTTTCGATGAGGTGTTGCTCATTGTGTTTGTGTTTCTCTGTGTTCAAATAAATCCAAATTTACCGGGCAGGTACAAAGTACAAGCATTCTAGCAGGTATTTCAAAAGAGGCGATGGTTTGGTTTTGGGTTCGAGTTGTTGCGCATTTCATGCGAGCCGTGTCGTGTCGACGCGGGGGATATGGCGCTGTCGATCGCGAAAGTGTTCAAGGCATTTTTTAGCCACAGATGAACACAGATAAACACAGATTTGGGGTTTGGAGATTGGTTGGATTTATTTATCGCTTGTTCTTTAGAGATGCTGATAATGATGCAAGATGTTTAACTAATGGCTTGATGTAGATGTCTTCATCATTCAGATCAAAACTTCCAATCTTCTTTTCTTGTTCAATGACATGTTGCAGGACTTCGATTTGTAGCTCAGTTAGAGATTTACTTTTTCGTTTCTCAAGCCATTGTTGTATGTTTGATTTTTCAAACATTGTGATTTTGCCAAAATAGGGACGGAAGTGATGTTCCCCATCGCTACCTTGTCTGATCATGCTGCCTGTATATGGGATTGGAAAGCTGTACAGGTGGATGGCAATGATTTGGAAACAGGTTTCACCAACTGTAGAACTGGATATCGCACGAGATGAAATCGCATTACGCTCATCATCTAGATATTGGCATAATGTCGGAAATGCACTGAATCCTGCTTGTACTAATTTCTCATGTGCTTTTCGAGCTATTTCGAATTGGTTTTTATATTTTGGATTATCAATGTCGTATTTTGGGATAACAAGCTGGTTGACTAAATTCACAATGTGATTGTCTGAAATGGTCGTGGGATGGGCTTGTTTTTTGGGGCCACAGCCAACAAGCATAAACAGGAGGACAAGAAATGATACTTGTTTCATGTTATCCCCCGTGTCTCAAAAGTGATTGGTGTTGAAAAATATCTGTGTTTATCTGTGTGCATCTGTGGCTAAAAATGCCTTAAACACGGCGACTATCAACATGTCATTTGCACAACCCGTGGTGTTACAACGCGGGTCACCTGTGGTTAAATCCCACCATAATTCCGCGCGGCTTGTTGCTGTCCGGCGGCGCGTTCTTTGAGCAGGTCCATCATGCTTAACACTTCGTCGGCCATCTTGGTGTTGGGGAAGTCGGCGATGATTTGTTCGCCCACGTGCAAGGCATCGATCCATTCGTGGTCGGCGACGGCAAGTTTGAATTGGACGCCGAGGTTTTGACGCTTCTTGCCGATGACGCCGCGGGCGACTTCCAGCAGGGGGGCAGCTTCCTTTTCCGTCATGTAGTGATCGAGCTCTTTAAGCAGGTCCATGGCCGTTTCCACATCATCACGACGGGCGGCTTCGAGGAACTGGCGTTCAAGGTCTTTCTTATGCTGTTCACGGGCTTCGCGAACACGGGCTGCAAGATTCTTGACGCGAGCGGAATCGGGATAAGTCTGCTGCAACTGGCGGGCTTCGGTGAGAGCATCGTCCCATTCATGACGCGAGAGCATCTGCTCGAAAATGCTGATGGCTTCGAGGACCTTGCGGTCCATCTTGTCTGCACGGGCAGCGATGATCTGGCGTTGAATGTCCTGGCCTTCATGTTCATAGCCGGGGGTCTTGGCCATCTCCTCAGCAAGGGAAAGGGCGGTCTCCATGTTGCCACGGTTGATTTCCGTGCGGATGACCTGGCGGAGCGTTTCCTGATCCCGTTCGCGGAAGGCAATGCGTTTGGCGGTATCGGAGATCATCATGCGGTCGTTGATTGAACGCAATACGCCAATGACCTGCTGCAGTGATTCGGCGTAGGCTTTGTCGGAGGAGGCTTCCTGCTTACCTTTACCCGGGGTCAGGGCGTAGGCGATGGGGAAGGTGGCAGCGGTGAAGATCATGGCCAAGGCACCAATGCCTAGCAAAAGCGGTTCGCCTTCAGCGGGTCGGAGGTTGATACCGACGAAAAACAGCACCACGGAGCAGATCAACAGCACGCTGTAGACGACCATGAGTAAGGTTCGGTTGTACATTCAGTTGCCCTTCCTGAGTCGAGATGTTCGTCCGATATACAACTTTAAAATGTACATCGTCAATGATCCAACGATCATCTCAATTAATATGAACCTGGTGTCGGCTGGCAAGCTTTGCCACAATCAAACGAGGTCGGCACCAGGCAGATAAATTTCACATCTTGTGTCGAGACATTGCGGAACTGATGCATCTCGTTGGCAGGGACGAAAATCACGTCACCGGTGGTGATGGGGCGAATGGTGTTACCATCCACGCCGCAGACGAACTGGGCGTCACCATCCAGGACGTAAACTTCGTGTTCATAGTTGTGTTTATGCAGGGGGGTGTGGCCGTTGGGGGCGACAGTGAACTGGCGCATGGCAAAGGTGGGGGCACCATCATCCCGCCCAACGAGCAGCTTCATGGTCACGTGCTTGGCACCGGGCATATCCATGGTCTTGGAAGGGACGTCAGCGGCATGTCGAATGAACATAAAATTCGCACTCCTTGGCTACATCATTATTGTAGTCACAACTTTACGAATTACCATAGGCAATGTAAGGATTTAAGATGAGCATCCGGCAAGCATGAGAAATCTTGCCCTTGGACAAACATTTGCACACTAAAGCCCTGGGGTTTTAACCCCAGGGGTGTGCGACGACCGATAGCCAATAATCACTGTCATTCATGAAAAACCGCATCGTCAAAACGGCACTCCTGATCCTGGGCATCACTGCTTTTGCCCTGGCGGTGGTCTTTGCCTTCCGAGGGGCAGACTTCTCTGCAATCAAACAGGCATCACCATTGCACGTACTGGGCCTGGCTGCAGGTGTCGTGGGCAACCTACTACTCACCGGTGTGCTGTTCTGGGCGGTGACAAAGCCGTTTGACTGTTCGCCTGCTGTGACACTCTCACGCATGCAATCCCTGATCCTCTCCAGCAGTGTCCTAAACTACCTGCCACTTCGCATGGGCCTTATTGGTCGGGCAGCGTACCTCAAGCAGTTTCATCAACTGCCTCTCAAACAGTCAGCACAGATTCTCATCATTGTCCTTGGACTTGGGGCGATCGTCTTAGGCAGTGTCGGGTTGGCAGTGATTGCGATCCCGCAGATGGATCAGATGACGGTGATCTTACTCACCTGTGCATTGGTCGTCGCGATGTCGCCAATTTGGAAACGGATTTTCAATCAGGTCGCCCGACGCAAGCTCCATGAAGCACGCGTGCTGGGGTGGCTTTCGATTCGTATTACCGACATGTTCGTGGTGGGCATGCGGACATGGTTTGCCTTTGCGATTATCGGTGAGCCGATCACCTTTGCTCAGGCAACGGCTTTGGGCGCAGCAGGCATGCTCATCAGTTTACTTGGGCTGACTCCCAACGGGCTTGGCTTACGCGAATGGGCGCTAGCGGGGATGACGATGCTGGTGTCACAGCATGATGCCTCAGTCGGGGCGACTGCTGCGTTGGTGGATCGTGCAGTGGAAGCTGTGGTGGTTTGCTTGCTGGGCTTACCCACAAGTTGGCAACTCATGCGACAGATGGCTGGTGACAAAAGTTCGGAAAAATCAGAAAATCTGACGGAAAATAGTTGAATCTGCAGATGGTCGACCTAGACTTGTCCCAAGTTTCCTCATGAGTAGGAAACTTTTTTTGTACGCCGCCAAGTCGAGAAACATCATGTCCACCCATGCCACGGCCGTTAGCAGTACTTTACCCCCACGTCCCCAACTTGATGCTCAATGGATCATTGACCACTTGGTCGATCGCGATCAATTCTGCCCATGCCCGCATCCTTCGCGCGATCCGCAAGCATGGGCAGCGATAGCCAATACCACAGGCAAATGCTACGTCGATTGGGCGGATGAAAATCTGAATTACGAGTACCCATCAATCAAGGCATCCCAACTCATGGCGTATGGTCGAACCACCAGCCGCGTTGCCATGGAGAAGCCGTATTTTGAGAGACGTTACGCCTTGCAGAATTTCGTCATGGCAGAGTGTCTCACCGGACTCACCGGCAAGTATATGGATCAGATCATCGATGGCATCTGGGCGATTTGTGAAGAAGCCTATTGGTGTTTCCCACCGCACATGGGCGCTGGGGCGCAGAATCTTCTGCCTGATCTGGATGACCCGATTTTGGATTTGTTCGCAGGGCAGACTGGTCAGCAAATGGCATGGACGGTGTGGCTGCTCGGTCATCAGCTTGATGCAGTGAGTCCGGAGATTGTTAAGCAAATCAAGCGGAAAACACGGTTTTTTGTGCTTGATGCGATTCTCAATCACCCACGACATTGGTTGGGGCTTGATGCAGATCACATCATGAACAACTGGACACCATGGATCTGTTCGACATGGTTATGCACCGTTTGGATGTTTGAAGATGACACAGCCAAACGCGATAAAGCCATCGAATGGATATGCAAAGCGTTGAACATTTTCATCAAACAACAACCTGATGATGGCGGTTGTGATGAAGGCGTGATGTACTGGCCGCAGGCGGGCGCTGCTTTGTATGAATCGCTGGATATTTTCGGTGGCATGGTTGGGCAGGATCATGCGCTGTTCATGGATCACCCGCTGATGGCCAATCTCGGGCATTACCCACAGGTCATGCATGTGAAGGATTCGGAGTTTGTCTGCTTTGCCGATGGCCGCGCGGTTTCAAAATCCATGCCCGGGTACTGGATCAGCAAATGGGCTGATGATTTGGGCGATGCTTCCATGAAATCTTTTGGTGATCAACAATCGCGTTTGCAGATTACAGGACAACGTCCGCATCACACTAATTTTTATCGTTTGATTCAACGTCCGTTCATTGAAGCCAAATTGCTTGATCAGCAACCGCTCAAACTCATCGGTCAGACCGATGATTACCTGCCGGATATCCAGGTGGTGACGATGCGTTCTTCCCAAGAGCTCGGTCAAGGCTGGCATGTCTCGGCCAAGGGTGGGCACAATGCTGAGAGTCATAATCACAATGATGTCGGGCAAATCGTGGTTTATCACGATGGCCATCCGCTTCTGATCGACCTTGGCGTTGAGACCTATTCGGGCAAAACATTCAGTGCTCAACGCTACGAGATTTTTACCATGCAATCGCAGTGGCATAACCTGCCAAGCTTCGGGGATGCAGTGCAACTGCC
>JBICHS010000703.1:0-3863 GCA_043101135.1 Phycisphaeraceae bacterium JB051 | reverse complement strand
ATTCGCAGCAGCCTGCGCTTCACGTGCAGCCAGGAAGCCTGAAAGTGTCAGCCCCGTTGCCGTAGCCGCACCAACAGTCAGAAAACTGCGGCGGCTGATCCCTTCACAATCATGTGTGAGATGACGATCTAAAAAGTCGAGCATGGTTGTTCCTCGCTTGCTCAGAGGGACTAGGGACTAGCGACTTGGGACTAGGGTTTCGACATGTAACCTTAAGGGCAAAACCTTTTGCAACGGTTACTAAACGTCATTTGTTTCAAACCTGGTCCCCAGTGGCTCGTCTCTGATCCGTTCCCTTAATGATTAAACATAAACTCGCGGCTATTGAGCACAGCCCAAAGCAGATCAGTGATCGCATCTCGGCGGTTATCGACCTGCTTGAAATAGCCCAGAAGTTGCTGCATTTTTTCTTCACTGGGTTGATGACTGAATGCTGTCATATAAACCCCATTGATCACGTCCTGATCGCTTTGCGTCTTGAGCAGTTGCTTCAGATAAGGGCTGCGAGCAATCTTCCGCGAGATTTCCTCAGCATTAATCATGTACAACGCCTGACTCATGGACGTGTCATTGCAGCGTTCGGATTCATAGCTGCTGTCACGTGAGGGGCGACCAAACAGCTGGAGAATCGGAAGACCGATACTGCCATCAGCAAGCTGCACCGCACGTGTGCCCTTGGGCAATTTCGTGAACGGCTCGGGGATGCGGCTGACAAAATCATCATCCGTCTGCGTCACCTGATTGATCGCGTCCATCACCTGCTCAGCCGTCATGCGTTTGGGCATGTAATGCGAGAACATCTGTGTGTCCCAGCTATTGGCCTGCGTGGTGATCGAGGAAAGCTGATACGTCCGGCTATTGAGAATCAGGCGATAAATATGCTTTAAATCGTAGTGATTATCGACAAGCTGCTTTTCGAGATATGCAAGCAACCTGGGATTGCTCGGCGGGTTGGACGGGCGGATATCATCCGGCTCGTGAATGATGCCCCGACCGTTAAGCCAATACCAAACGCGATTGACAATGTTCTTTGCAAACCAGGGATTGTTCGGATTGGTCAGCCAATCAGCAAAGGCTTCACGCGTGTCCTTCCCACCACGGGGAACATCGATCTTCTGACCACCCAACGGCACAAGATCGACTTCTTTACCTGCTGCATCCTTCAGACGATTCCACGTCTGCAGGTAAACGATCTGCTCTTTCCATTCCTGCGTGTTCTTGAATTTCACGTTGGCAAAGAACGCTGCCATCTGGTTGTTATCCGTGGGCGTCCAACTCTCTGTGGGATGAGCATGACAACGCACGCAACTCAGACGGGCGCCCATGAAGACCTGGGCAGTCTGCTCTGCAAAACCTTGCGGGTCACGATCCGCGACGGCACGGTAGTAGTTACAAGTTGGGTCACGGAAGTTACTACCGGAACTTACGAGTAACTCGCGGACAAACTGGTCATAGGGTTTGTTGGCAATGATGCTCGAACGGACCCACTGGTAATACGCCTGCACCGCGTTGGGCCAGAGGTTGGAAGGAAATTCACTCTTGATGCGCAATAGATCCGACCACTTAAGTGCTGCAAAATCGGCAAAGGCATCGGAAGCAAGCAACGTGTCAATGAGCTTGCTGCGTTTGGCAGGATCGGTGTCAGACAGGAATTGTTTGGCTTGCTCCTGGGTGGGCAATCTGCCGGTGACATCTAGATACAGACGACGGACAAAGACCACATCAGTGCAGAGTTTTGAAGGTGAGATGCCCAAAGCTTGAAGCTGTGCCAAGACCAGATCATCGATCTGGTTGTTGGGCTCAACCTTGGGGAAAGCATTGCGCAGAGGTTGGGGGACGATGACTTGAATCAACGAGGTCTTGCCCATGTAGGTGACCGTGATCCATGCCTGCCCGTAGCCGGTGATGGTCATGCCACCGAGTTTGTCGACGGTGACCACGTTCTGATCCGTGGAGGTGTAACGACAATTCGGCGTCACATCCAGCGAATCACCGACGGAGTACTGCGCGGTGGCAGCGATGTACTGCTTGTATCCCTTTTCGGTGATCAACTGATCGGGTGTAACCGCTAACGTTTGGAGCTTGGGTTGTTTTTCAGGATCACGCGTTGCGCCCTGTTTGATCCAACCGAGCAGTTGCATGTACTCAAGGGATTTGGGATTGAGCTTGCGATCTGAAGCATGCTGCACCTGGCCGGTTGCTTTGAGGAGTAACAGTGACTGCTGCGGTTGCACGCGGTTGATCCGGCGACCGCCAGCAGCATGCGTAATGGCCATGAAGTCCGACTGGGGCTCACCACCGAAAAGCGAAAGTGCAAAACCATCCTGCCCAACCTGCGTGCCATGACAGCCTGCAGCGTTACATCCTGCCTGACTGAAAATCGGCATGATGTCGCGGTCAAAATAAATCTCCGGCGATTGAGCACGCACGGTCGTTGTAATCAACAGACTGCACGCAACAGCCCAACACATCACACACCAACGCGATCCCAACCAACAGTGGCATGGCATCATCTCATCCCTTCTGACTGGCAGTCAATTCGACTTCAAATAACAACTCAGGGCGACAGACATCGCCGATCATCGTGATCATCGGCCAAGGCAAGCTGTTCAGATATTTGTTGAGGAAATACCGCTGAACGTCGGGCGTCTTGCAGTAGACCAAGGCAAAGGTCACATGCTCATCATCACTGTTTAAATCCTCAAGCAATGACTCCACATGCAGGATGGTCTTGTCGACCTGACCTTCAATGCTATCAACGTCTTCGGTTTCACCAGCAGGGTTGATCGCTGCAGTGCCTGAGATCAGGACGGTGTTCCCGCCGGGCATGGGGGCGACAGCTGCGCGGCTGAATGCCGAGCCGTACTCGTAGGCCGACTTCTGATCACCCCCTGCTTCGATGTATTGAATTTCGTCTTCACGGCCAGGTAGTGCAATGAGGTCCATGGTGATGGCTGCCCCATTTTTACCGTAGAGCCCGATGCCGGTGCTCGCAGGCAGACGTTTGCTGCGCTTGGTTGCCGGGTCGATGAGTTCATGTTCGATAAAGCAGTTGGTGCGGACGCGATTCAGATCGTCATACCAATCGCAAACCTGCTTTAGCCACAACCATGTCCGAGCGACCGAATCGAACGAGCCATCGGTCATTTTCAGAATCTCGGTGGCATCATTGAAGACGGCAGCTGTCTGGTCAGCAGGCGTTGCATTGACATCACCAAACAGCCCATTGAGCATCAGCCATTTATCACCACGGATATTGAGCTGACGACCGACCATGGTGCGGTTGTCATCCGGGCGACGAATCACGATCGGTGGCATGGGTGCCTTGACCGCGTGAATCTGAATGCCTGCAAATCCGCCGAGTAAACCTTCCTCAACCACGACCGCTGTGGGGGGCACGGTGTCAGCCCATTGGCCCAGGGCAATCTGACGACCTTCAAGAATTTGATCCATCAACGGGGCGATGGCAAAGATACGCTCACAGAAAATGCGGTACCCCGAAGCATACAGTTCGTTGGCAACCCGACGATACATCTGCCGAGCAATCTCGGTGACCTCCCCTTCCATGGCATTGACCATGTCCGGTTGCGGGACCAATACCATGTATAGATCACTGGCCAAAGTTGAATCAACGGTCCGGGTGGAGCAGACAAACAGCTCGGAGGTGGTGGCGGAATCAATCATGTTCACCCCTTGGTTAAAAAGATAGTCCCGGATAAAACGATTCAATTGTCTTCTTTATTGCGAAGTTTTCAAGAAAAAAAAAGCCCGATTTTTACGTCGGGCTTTCGTGGGAATATTCAGTTGTTAATTCGCTATCAAAACAGCAGATCAGTTGTTGTGTGTGGCCTTGACCTGTGATT
>JBICHS010000702.1:0-3783 GCA_043101135.1 Phycisphaeraceae bacterium JB051 | reverse complement strand
CACCGCCGTATCGCTTACAAGGACCACATCAATCGTGGTGGCGATGTCGAATTCCGCCAGCATTACAGTATTACCGATCGACGGCGTGGTTATGTTGATGCGATGCGTAAGCATGGTCTGGAGCCGATGCCCGGGTACGATCAGAATGTTGAAGTCGATGATTTTCTGGACCGCTACATTCTCAGCCAACGTGCCACCGCAGTATTGGCATGGGAAAACACGCAGGCGGTGCAACTATTACGACTATGTGAAAAAGCAGGCATTGATATCCCCACCGATTTGAATATCGCCTGTTTCAACGAGATTAATTACGACTCAATTCCCACTGACTTTGTGACCGTCGTAGACTTACCCACCCAAGAGATGGGGCGCAAAGCCAGTGAATTATTACTCAAGCAGATGGACGATCCGAGCAAGCATGTCGGTCAGAAACTGGTTCTGCCTGAAACCTTGCGTGTGCGTCGTTCGACCTGCGCTTTACCCATGACAAGTACACTGACCACAGGCTAATCACCACACGTCAGCGTACGGCACACAACACGAAAAGGATGCGCCATGACTCACCATGCCCACCCGCGCGATGGTTACGCACATCAACAGGCCTTTACACTCATTGAGTTACTGGTTGTGATCTCAATCATCAGCCTGCTCATTGCGATACTCCTGCCGGCATTGGGCGCTGCACGCAAACGTGCCAACCAGATCAGCTGCGCAGCCAAGCTCAAACAATGGGGTATTCTCGTGCACTCTTACACCAATGACTGGGACGGCTGGGTCTGCCCTGCCAGACCTGACCCGACCAACAGTAATACCAACAGTCAATTCTGGGTTGGCAAGTATGGCACGTATCTGGAAATCGGGTATTGGGAAGGCAGTCCCAACAGCATGTATTACTGCCCTTCAGCCACAAAAATCAACGGCCGTTCCTATGCGGTGAGTCGTCGCCTTGGCCCGGAAAGTTCACCAACCAATTCTGCACAAAGCCGCAAGATCGAACAGTACCTGGATGCCAGCCACACCATGTACCTTGCTGACAGTGACGAAAACGGCGACGCATGGGGCTGGTTACTCGCGGGCTCCGGTTGGCCGTCCAAGCATCAGCCGGCTTTTCGACACGTCGACTCAGCCAACATCCTCTATCTCGATGGGCATGTTGGTAATGCCGTCTATGACGAATTCCCCTGGCCGTAAGTTTGCCACGCCTTCGACTCATAGCAACATCAAAGACATGATTTAATCTCACAGTAAGAAAGTCCGACCATGATTCGTTTCAAGTCCCCGCTCATGATGAGCTGGCTGGTATGCCTGACCCTTTGCACGCTCATATCGCAGGCCATCGCGCAGGACACTTTGCGCATCGGTTTTGAAGAGGAAGATAAAGTCCGCCTCACCGAGATGGGCATCAGTGCGTGGAAAGCCGATCAACGCGATGGCGACAAAGCACGCATCATGCTCAAGAACAAGGCCAGCGATGATGCTCACGCACTAATTGATGTCGAAGCCTACACCCCCGGCAAGCAGTACGACCACCTGACGCTTCGTGCCTTTGCGCATGGTGACTTTCACCCCAAACAGGTCGGCCGCGTGGAGGTCACCGTTTCGGAAGATGGCGTGACCTACTCCCCCGTCAAACTCTCAGCCAAACGTAAGTCCAAACTTCATGGCGGCTGGTATCGCTACGTGTTGACCACCAACGACAAACTCAAGCCGTTCCGTTACGTGAAGCTTCGCATCCTCGACATCCCGGTTTACTGGCGCTTGGAGCTGGCGGACCTCTGGCTGGCCAACGGTAAAGAGCCTGTTATTGCAGACCAAAAAGACGATGCAACATCCGACAAGCAAAGCAAAGCCAGTAGTCTCTTACCTGCCGGGCAAAGCTCCGATATCCCTGTCCCGCAGTACGATTTACTTGTCGAAAAAACCAGCCCATCTTCCAACACCGTGCACGACCTGCTCATCTGCCCGTTGAATCCTGATGATGAAACACTGCACACCGACGCCCTGTCGCGTTACCCGTGGGTAGCAACAAAAATTGACGACACCGACTTCCGCTCACCGACATGGAAGAGTCATCCCAACCTCAAAATTGCTGACGAAACACAAACCGTCCTCTACCGCTTTGCAGTTGACATCACTCAATGGCCAGGACACGGGCAACTGATGTTGGAGCTTGATCAATGCGCCTTCGTCACCACGGTCTACGTCAATAGCAAGAAAGGTTCGACCATCCGTGAAGGCTTATTGCCGATCGCGTTTGACCTCACGCCCCTGATCACTCCCGGTGACAAAAAGCTTGATGTCGTTTTGTATGTTCAGGATTATCGCAAGCAGATCGACCAAGCCCGCAACTACCCGACCATGCCACTGGGCGCAATGTTCAAATGGACCAAGGGCATTTCAAGCCCGCCACGCATTACATGGCAGACATCGCTTCACAGCGAAAAACCCTTTGTTTACAGTGATGTTTTAAACAACCAGCTCACCACACAAACCACCGTCACCAACAACACAGCCAAAGCTCAGCAAGGAACGCTCGTCCGGAAAATCATCTCCGACGAAGGTGTCGAAATTTTCACGCATCAGCAAACCTTCACCATCCCTGCAAATCAAGCCAAACAACTCAGCCATACATTCACGGTGAATGGTGAACTCAAACGCTGGGACATCGGCAAGCCCAATCTCTATTTTGCTGTCGATGCGATTCACGTTGGGGGCAAAGTCATCGACCAACGCCGCACGCGTTTTGGCTATCGCACAGTGACCATCAACGGTGAAGACCTGTTACTCAATGGTCGTAAAATACAGCTCGTCGGCCCGTGGTCACACATCGGTCAATGGTGCTGGCCGGCAGTCAAAGGCTATGACATCGCAGAGGCATACCGCCTGATGCTCAAGCATGGCATGAACTACGGGCGATTGCATGGGCAGCCTTATCCCAAGTACTTTTACGACACGGCAGATGAAGTGGGTTTTCTGCTTGTTGCTGAGTCGGGTTTGTTTCACCGCCCCATCGCAGACATCAGTTTGGATCACATCCGCAACATGGCCTTAACACTGCGCAACCACCCCAGCGTGGTTGCATGGTCCGGCTCCAATGAGTTTGAACATTGGATCACGCCCCGCCCTGAACCGGCAATGGATTTTCTGATCAAGGTGTATGACACGTATAAGTCCGTGGACCCCACGCGGCCGGTGTATCACAGTGGTTTTGGTGATGCGCGGAATCATTTTGATGCCTACAACATCCATTATCCTGAACTCATGCGAACCTACCCGCAGGGTGTTCTCTGGAAAGAATACGCGCCCGATCGTATCAAGCTGCTGCATCGACACACCTTTGCCAGCTACAACCCCATTGGCAAGAAACCGATCTTCGTCGGTGAACACATGACGCCCGGTCGTGGCCGTGGCATGGAAGCATTGCTCGGGGAAGCTCATCTCAAGCTTCAATATCAGGACAATAAGCAGGCGTATCGTGATCTGCTTGCCAATCAGGGCAAGGTCTGGGGAGATATGGTGCGCGTGTATCGTGATCAAAACATTGCGATGCTCAGCCCGAACATGATGCACATTCCCATCGGTGTTGAATCGCCCTTCCTGATCGAAATCGGTAAGGAATTGCGTGGGGTCAGCAGCTACATCCAGGAGCGTGATCCCATCCTCATCACAGGCTCAACGCAACAACGCACCCTCATTCTCCGCGACACCGACGGTTACCTCGATGCAGGTAAAGTCCGCATCACCATCACGGCGAACAAGCAGTTGCTTTATGCCCATGCGATG
>JBICHS010000701.1:0-3600 GCA_043101135.1 Phycisphaeraceae bacterium JB051 | reverse complement strand
AAACTCGATGGTCTTAATCACCGTTATGTCATCATCGCATCCTGTGCCATGCATGTTCACGTGTTGGTGGAATTACCTGACTTTTTACCTGAATTGAAGAAAGTTACTGGGCAACTCAAACGAACAGCATCACACGCCATTCGTCACAGCATTCCCGGGCGTGTCTGGGCACGCGATGGGAATTACGAGCCGGTTGAGACGATTGAACATCAACGTGCGGTATACGATTATCTCAAGCGACATAAAAAAGCATATGTTTGGACACAAAAGAGTGGTGTCTTCTTCAACGCCTGAGATACATGCCCCGTCAGATTCACTTCGTTCATCTGGCGGCTTGTGTAAGAAATTACAAAAAATGTTAGCTGCAAACATCACAAGCCGCCAGATGAGACGCAGTCGAATCTGACGGGTCTTCCTATCAGTCAATCAAAACAAATTTAACATCATTAACCTGATTCAAAATTGGATCAGCTGCGCCCACAACGCTACATTACTGCTCTGACTTGAACTGTTGTTTTACCGAAAGGTTTGTTCCCATGTCCGACGCTCCGTTAATGCTCAGTATCAGTGGTCTTCGTGGTTTGATTGGCAAGTCGCTCACGCCGTTGGTTGCCACGCAATATGGTGCTGCTGTTGGCATGTGGTTTAAGACGCAAGCCAAAGCGCCCAAGATCGTGGTCGGTCGTGACAGTCGACCTTCAGGTGAGATGATTCAAAACGCCTTTGTTTCGGGCATGAGTTCGGTCGGTTGCAAAGTGGTCACACTCGACATTGCCACCACGCCCGGCGTTGCACTGATGATTGGCAGGCTTCATGCAGATGGTGGTATCGTCATCACTGCAAGCCACAATCCCATTCAATGGAACGGCATCAAGGTGCTGCGTCATGACGGCGTGGCCCCGGCTCCCGAACAGGCTCAGCAGATCATTGACCTGTTCAAGAACTTTAACCCGCAATATGTCGAACCGGCTCAGATTCCAGCAACGACTTTCAATGACACATTACCCATCGTGCATTCGCAAACCATTCTTCAGCATGTCAATGTCGATCTGATTCGCCGCCGTCGTATCAAGATTGTGCTTGATTCAGTCCATGGCGCGGGTGAACCTGAAACCGTGCAGATGCTTGATGAACTGGGTGTGGAGTTGGTGCATCTTTATGCTCAACCGACAGGGCTTTTCCCGCACACGCCTGAACCGACCAAGGAGAATCTCACCGAGCTTGCAGACGCGGTCAAGGAGCATGGCGCTGCCATCGGTTTTGCTCAGGATCCTGATGCGGACCGCCTTGCCATCGTGGATGAGCATGGCACGTACATCGGTGAAGAGTACACTCTCGCGTTATGCACCAAGCATCTTTTCATGCAGGATGATTCGGAGAACAAAGCCACCGTTGCCAACCTGTCCACCAGCCGAATGCTCGATGACATTGCTGCTGAATTTGGTGGCAAGGTTTATCGCAGCGCCGTCGGTGAAGCCAACGTCGCCAAACTCATGCAACAACACAAAGCCATCGTCGGTGGTGAAGGTAACGGCGGGATCATCTGGCCCAAGATCGGCTATGTGCGTAACTCACTGGTGGGGATCGCACTGATGCTCGAAATGCTTGCCATGCAGGACAAACCGCTCAGTGAGATTGTTGCAACCATCCCCAGTTATGCCATTGTCAAGGACAAGGTCGACATCAAGCCTGGCATGAGTGATACCATCGAGCCGTCACTGCGCAGCGCGTTTGGAGATGCCACGTTTGACACCCAGGACGGTGTCCGCGTGGATTGGGAAGACCGCTGGGTGCATGTGCGTCCGAGCAACACCGAGCCGATCCTGCGGTTGATTGCTGAAGCGCCGGATGAAGCAGCCTGTCGCGAACTCATCGACAAGTGCGCCAAGGCAATGGGACTGTAGAACGCTACAGATGGATTGGGGACGCTCTAAACCGAGTCAAGATGACTCGGCTATATAGCCCCGTCATCTTGACGGGGTGGTGCCTTCACAATGCATCTGTCGAGGATGTCGTGTTATCATGTCCCCCATGAGCAAGAAGAAAAAAACCGTCACGACACCCGATCATCTCAAAGCCCGAATCAAGTCATTACAGACACGTCTCAAAGCTGCCAACCTTGATGGCCTGCTGGTGAGTAATCCTGTGGACATCCGTTATCTCACCGGTTTCGTCGGTGATGACAGCTGGTTACTCGTTCGCAGTCGTAGCAGCATTGTCCACATCCTCTCGGACTTCCGGTTTGATGAGCAGATTGCCAACGAAGCACCACACGCCAAAGCGATCATGCGCAAGACGTCGCTAGCCAAGGAACTCAAAAAACTCGTGGACAAATGCAAGCTCGAAAAAATCGGCATGCAACAGGATGATCTTACAATCGCTCAATCAAAAACTATCGCCAAGGAGCATGGACGTTCTGATGTTAAAGCCATTGATGATGGTTTGCTGATGCAGCGAGCCGTCAAGGACAAAACCGAAGTCAAGCCCATCCTCAAAGCGTTGGACATTCAACAGGAAGCTTTCAAGCGGACCTGTGAATACATCGAGCCGGGCATGACCGAGTATGAAATCGCAGCGTATCTGGAATATCAGATGCGGTCACTGGGCGCTGACGGGACAAGTTTCCCCAGCATTGTCGCAGCCGACGCCAATGCATCCTTACCCCACGCCATCCCAGGCAAGAAGAAAGTCCGCAAGGGTGGGATCATTCTCATCGACTGGGGTGCCAAGTTTGGCGGTTATTGTTCGGACCTCACGCGCGTGGTTGCGATCGGGAAAATGCCCGCCAAGATCAAGGAAATCTATCAAATCTGTCTGGATGCCCAACTGGCTGCCATCGATGCGATCAAGCCGGGGATCAAGCTATCTGACGTGGATGCCGTAGCTCGCAACATTATCTCTAAAGCAGGATATGGCAAGCAGTTCGGACATTCACTGGGTCACGGCATCGGCCTTGATATCCACGAGCAACCGGTGTTGGCATCGCGTGCTCAGGGGGTGCTCGAACCGGGACATATCGTCACCGTGGAACCGGGGATTTATCTACCGGGTATCGGCGGGGTCAGGATTGAGGATGACGTTGAGGTGACGGCGAAGGGCAAAAATGTTCTATCGGACTTGCCTAAAACGCTCGAATCAACGATCATTTAACGCTCGATACGAAGCGGGCAATGGATTGTAGCCGCCCACATTGAAATTTAACACGGAACTTTGTCAATGGTTGATCTGAAAAAGCTGCGTGAATTGGTCAAACTGATGGTTGATAACGACATCGCCGAAGTTGACCTTCAGGATGAAGCCGAACACATCAAACTCAAGCGTGCTGGTCAGGACCAGCCGGTCGTGGTTGCACCCGCACCGGTCGCTGCTCCTGCCCCGGCCCCGGCTGCTGCCGCCGCACCCGCTGCTGCTCCCGCCGCCGCCCCGGCACCGGCTGCCGATGAAGACGATGGTCTTCTTGAAATCACCAGCCCCACCGTCGGTACTTTCTACGAAGCCTCAAGCCCCGACGCCAAGCCGTTTGTGGCTGTGGGTTCCAAGGTCACCGCTGACAGCGTGGTCTGCATCATTGAAGCCATGAAGGTCTTCAACGAAATCAAA
>JBICHS010000700.1:0-9842 GCA_043101135.1 Phycisphaeraceae bacterium JB051 | reverse complement strand
TGCTTATCGAAGGCAAGAAACTCGCGGGTATTCTCGTCGAAACCATGCCGTTATCCAATGGCAAAATCGCAGCAATGATCGGTATCGGGCTTAACGTCAACCTCGATCTCACCGACATCAACTCCATGCCGATGGAGGTCCGCCATGTGCCCACGTCCCTCAAACTCTGCGGGCAGAATGTGGATCGCCTGCTGGTGCTCCATGCCGTGCTCAGTGCACTCAAAACCGCGCTTAACAGCAATGACACCGATGCCATCCTCAACGCCTGGCGACAGCGCAGCATGCTCATGGGCACCCATCAAACCATTGCACACAACGGCAAGCATTACACGGGCACCGTCGAAGACCTCGATCTGGCTGAAGGCCTCATCCTCCGCACCGACCACGGCTCGCTGGTGCACCTTCCCGCAGTGTCATCAACCATCATCAACTAACCTGCCGATAATCAATGCAGTATTCGTTTGCAGCAACACGTCAAAACTCAAAAACATCTTGTTTTGCAGGCTTTTTTGCTATTCCAATATGACGTATCGTAAAATTCTGACATGGCTAACACCCCGCGCATCCTGCTCACCGGTGTCACCGGCTATGTCGGCGGACGTCTGCATGAACAACTCAAAGCAGAAGGATATCCGCTACGGTGTTTAGCGCGACGACCTGAACATCTAAGTCATCTTGAAGATGAGCAGACACAGATCGTCCAAGGCGATGTGCTCGAACCCAACACACTCAACAAAGCGATGGTTGATATCGACACCGCGTTTTACATGGTCCACAGCATGGGCTCCACGGGCGACTTTCAGGACCAGGATCGACAGGCAGCACTCAATTTTGGTGCAGCAGCAAAACAGGCGGGCGTCCGTCGGATCATTTATCTCGGTGGGCTTGGTGATACCAGTCACAAGCTTTCTGTGCATCTACGCAGTCGTCATGAAGTGGGCAAGGTTCTTGCTACGTCCGGCGTGCAGGTCATTGAGCTCCGCGCGGCTGTCATCCTCGGTTCAGGTAGTTTGTCTTTCGAGTTGATTCGCGCGTTGGTCGAACGCCTGCCAATCATGATCACGCCCAAGTGGGTGACCGTCTCGACACAGCCCATTGCCATCGAAGACGTGATCAATTACCTCACACATAGCATTGCCTTGGACAACGATGAGGGACATGCGATCTACGAAATCGGTGGCACGGATATCACGTCCTACGAAGGCCTCATGCGCGAGTATGCCAGTCAACATGGCAACCGTTTGTATATCATTCACGTCCCGGTACTCACGCCAAGGCTTTCAAGTTTGTGGCTTGGTTTGGTGACGCCGGTCTATGCACGCGTCGGTCGAAAACTCATTGACAGCATCAAGCACCCGACGGTGATTCGTGACAACCGGGCACAAAAAGACTTTGACATCCAGCCACTGGGAATCACCCAGGCCATCAAACGTGCCTTGGCCAATGAAGACCGCAAGATGGCTAACACGCGTTGGTCCGACGCGCTTTCGTCATCGGGATATCTGCCAAGTTGGGGTGGTGTAAAGTTCGGCAATCGACTCATCGATTCACGCTGTCGATTCGTGAAGCTCACCACCGAACAAGCCTTTGACCCCATTCAAAAAATCGGTGGCAAAACCGGTTGGTACGCATGGAACTTTCTGTGGCATATCCGCGGTTTTCTGGACCTGCTCGTGGGCGGTGTCGGTGTGCGGCGTGGGCGAAAACATCCAACCGAGATTGCTGTGGGGGACACGCTGGACTTCTGGCGCGTGGAAGCATTCGAGCCGGGGAAACTGTTACGACTTGCAGCAGAAATGAAAGTCCCCGGGCGCGCGTGGCTTGAGTTTGAAGTCACCGAAAAAAACGATGGCACCGAAGTCCGCCAAACCGCGTTGTTCGATCCCATCGGGCACTTCGGCAGACTCTACTGGTACGCCCTGTACCCCGTACACCAAATCGTCTTCTCCGCCATGCTCCGAAATATCTGTAACGCAGCCAAGCAAAACGCAAAGACGCCTGAAAAGCAGGTTTGATTCACATCACACACGGATCAACTCAGACAATGACGATTAGAAATCACGTCATTCCCGCGCAGGGACATGATGCACGTCGTTTCACAAGTGTTTGTGTGACCTGTAAGAATTGATGATTCAAGGGGCGAACTTACTCGAGACCACTCTCGTTCATTTGAGCACCGGGTGTTAACCCGGTGCCCCCTGGATTAACACATGCACAACGGGCACCGGGTTAACACCCAGTGCTCAACTTTTGAAAACAATGTGCATCATGTCCGAAGGCGGGAGTGACAAGATTGATGATTTTATCTGTGTTTATCTGTGTGCATCTGTGGTTAAAATCCAAACACGAATGCGGCCGACATTTTCAACCGTCCGCCAATTCCACCAGTAAATCCAGGCCTTTTTCGAGCATGGCGGTATCGCAGGCGTAGCTGATGCGGAAGTGTGTGTCTTTGTTGGAGAACACATTGCCGGGGATGATGAGCATGCCCTTGGCAATGGCGCGTTCGACGAATTGCGTTGCCGTGATGCCCAGATGTTCAGGCACTTTGGGGAAGGCATAGAACGCACCGCCGGGGGTGGTGAGTTCAAACTTGCCAGAGAGTTTTTCGACCACCAGATCACGCTTCTTTTCGTAAGCGTCAATATGCGATTGCATGTCGGTATCCAATGCTGCAACGCCGGCAACCTGCACCATGGACGGGGCGCAGACGAAGGAGTATTGCTGGAGCTTGGTCATCTGGTCGATGATGGCTTTGGGGCCAACCGCGTAGCCAAGGCGCCAGCCGGTCATGCCATAGGTCTTGGAGTAACCGCGCAGCAGGATGAGGTTCTGCGAATAGTCCGTGGGCGAGGGACAGCGTTTTTTGTCACTGCCTGCTGGACGCTGAATTTTCTCGTAGCAGAACTCATCGTAAATCTCATCGGAAAGCACCAGCAGGTTATGCTTCCTGGCCAATGCCATGACATCCTTGCAGGTATGATCCGTCGCAACCACGCCGGTGGGATTGCTGGGCGTGTTGAAAAGGATGAGCTTGGTTTTGTCGGTGATGCAGGGCTCAAGTTTATCTGCTGAAAGCTGGAAGTCCGGATAGGTGTCCACGTACACAGGCGTCGCGCCGGTGAGTGTGACCAGGTGACGATACATCACGAAATAGGGATCGGGGATGAGCACTTCATCGCCGGGCCCGACGGTGGTCATCAGGGCAAGGAGCAGGCCGCCTGAGACGCCGGAGGTGACGAGTGTGCCGGTTGCCGAGAAATCCCAGTTGGGTAATTCCTCTTTGAGATGTGAGGCAATGCGTTGCTGAAGCTCTGCCATGCCTTGGGTGACGGTGTAGCGGTTCTGACCTTGATTGATCGCATCGATGGCAGCCTGCTTGATCTGATCAGGCACATCAAAGTCCGGCTGACCAATGGAAAGATTGATCGGGTCTTTGAGCTTGGCAGCAAGATCGAAAACCTTGCGAATACCCGAAGCGTCGATGGCACGAAGGCGGTCAGTAATGAAGCGTTGTTCGTCAAACATATGGAAACCTTTGGTTTCGAAAAAAGGGACTAGCGACTTGGGACTAGTTTACTTATCCGTGATTATTTGCAGGAACGGATTATAGAGCAAAATATCAAACGCCATGTCTCGTGACTCAAGCGGGGCTGGGATTCTCTGCCTATCCTGTCTTAAACTAGTCCCTAGTGGCTAGTCCCTAGTCCCTAAAAAAAACAAATGACAAAACAAGCTGACCCGCGAGGAGCCAGCTTGTTGGAATATTGATGTCGTATGGTGATATCCGAAGCGAAAAGCTTAGCCTGCGGCGGGCTTCTTGCTCTTGGCACCGGTGATCAACTTACGGTTGCCAACCTTGGGCAGACCGGTGGGGTTGTCGGCGTCCATATCAAACTTGCCTTGTTCGGCGAGCTTGGCGACGCGTTCGGTGCGGGTCAGGACGTTGCGGTGCTTGGAAAGGCCGCTACCACTTTTGAGGCTGTTGTCGATACTCATGTCTGTCGTTCCGTTCTGCTTATCGAACCCAAAAGCCGTTTAGCTTTTCGGGCCGTCGTATCGTTCAGGATACATGTCGCTTAAATCGCCAGCTCCCCTTTTGGAGTCCTGCCACAGTCTGCCGAGACGTCGGAGCAATTGCTTGTACTCACGAGCCCGTTGACTGTCGAGTTCACTGGCGAGGAAGCCCTCCAGGGCCACCACTTTGAATCGCTTATTATTAACGAAAATCGCCGCGGCATCAACCCCATGTTGGCCCAAAAATTCAACAAGCTCCGTCGCCTCCTTGGGCGGGTAGTGCACCAGGACGAAATAGTTGTGTCCTGCGCGGTACTTTTGAGGCGGATTATCCGTGGTGTATACCACTGGCATATTTTCCGTAACCGATTTACCTGAATTATTTTGCGTACTTGTTGACGACGCTGCCCCAGAGCCTGATGCAGTCGATTGACCGGTTGCTGCCAACAGCGCGGTGCGGTTGTACATTTCCTGCTGAGACTCGGCCAATTCACGCACTTTTGCCAGCCGATCCTTGTCACCACGGGAGTAACCGACCCAATAAGTGAGCACAAACAGCCCCACGAGGATCAACGCAGCCAATGCCGCATACCCCTTGGGAATCCGCAGAACCAGTGGCCCGCTGCTGGTCGGCTCGAAGACTGCCTGTTGGGGCTGTTCCTGATTTTCCGACTCATCTGGGATCGGCTTTTCAGCGACCGGCTCGGTGGCCGACTGCGCTCGTTCGCGTTGGTCACGTCCCGAGCGCATCACTTCAAATGGCGCAATTCGATCTTTTCGACTCATAGGCGTCTCGTCCCCTCTTTCCCATCCCTCGAATCTGCTACCGAGCTTCGCAACCCTCTTTGCGATTTCGCATTATCTGCGATGAGTTTCTATCATAAACACTAATCATGGATTCAGCACTAAAAAATATCCGCCAAAAGGTTGAAAACCAGATTCGTCTCACTGCAGAGGACGCCATGACGCTGTTCACCACGCCCGACATCTGGACGGTGTGTGAGCTTGCCGACAGGGTCAAACGTCGCATGCATGGGGACAAGGTTTTCTACAACATCAACCGTCATCTCAACTACACCAATCTCTGTGCGCTGTCCTGCAAGTTCTGTGCGTTTTATCGCAAGAAGGGGCAGGAAGGCGCGTACGAGTACTCCGTTGACCAGATCAAAGCCGAAGCCATCAAGGCTGCTGACGCCGGTGCAACCGAAATGCACATCGTCGGCGGCCTGCATCCCTGGCTCCCTTTTGAGTACTACACGGACATGCTCAAGGCGATTCGTGAAGCTGCTCCCAAGCTGCATATCAAGGCGTTCACCGCAGTGGAAATCGTGCATCTTGCTCGGATCAGTAAACGTGCCAACGACCTGCGTGCCGTGCTAAGCGATCTCAAAGAAGCCGGCCTTGGCTCCTTACCGGGCGGTGGTGCGGAAGTGTTTGATGACCGTGTGCATGACGAAGTGTTCAAAGGCAAGATCCGCAGTGACAAATGGATTGAGGTCCACGAAGTCGCCCACGAGCTTGGCATCAAGACCAACGCAACGATTCTGTATGGTCATATCGAATCGCTGGAAGATCGCGTGCATCACCTGTGCATGCTCCGTGAAGCGCAGGACAAAGCCATTGCCAACGATTTGCCGGGTCGGTTCCAGACGGTGATCCCCCTGCCGTTCATCCCGGATGATTCGGAGTTGGAACACCTGCCGGGCCCATCGGGTTTGGAGAACCTGAAAATGTTGGCAATCAGTCGCCTGATGCTCGACAACTTTGCCCACGTCAAATCCTTCTGGATCATGCAGACGCTGGAGCTTAGTCAACTCGCGCTGCAAGCCGGCGTCGACGACATCGATGGCACGGTGGTCTGGTATGACATCACCCACGTCGGCGGCGAACACACCCATCAGGAAGTCGGCGTCACCGAACTGCGAACGGCGATTTGTGATGCAGGTCTAACGCCTGTGGAACGTGACACGCTCTACCGTCGTGTGATCCGAGATGGTGCCCAATGGCATGTTGAGGATGCGACGGTGACGGTGTGAGACAACTACTCAAATTCATAACACAAGCCGCCAGATGAAGACCGCAGGGATGAATCTGACGGGTCTATTGCGCACCATCAGAATCCGTCAGAATCACTTCGTTCATCTGGCGGCTTGTGTTCTATCAAAATAATGATGGTGTGAACGAATCAACACAGATTACAAGACAGTACATGACACAACACAAAATCCGTGTCGCTCCCGCGGCACGGATTGTCTTGATTTAATTGCACACTCAATCACATCTGATCAATCGACCAATGACTCAGGAGAGTCACGGCTTTTAGCAAGGCACACGGATATCAATCATCCATGTACTTTTTCTTTTCGTAGTGATCAGGCTTAAAGACGTCGTCATCACTGTCGCCATCTGACGGGGAGGTCGGGGGGACATTTTTATCCTGACCACCAAACGGGTTGCTGGCGGGGCCGCTTCCGGGGGTTCCGGGGCTTCCGGGGTTTTGTTGTTCGTACATCTGTCGCATGCGTTCGTTCATGCGGTTTTGCATGTCGTTCATGCCCTGCTGCATCTGTTCACCGAAGGCAAGCATACGGGCATGGGCATAGCCTTTGAGGGCTTGCATGAAGATGAACACAGCCATGATGACCGTCCAGAGACTCTGCATATAGAAGAGCCCAACACCGATCAGACACACCGCAGCGACCATGCCGATGGTTGCAACAAACTGCAGACTCTTGCGATAGCCGACAAAAAACCAGAGGATCGACTGGACAATCTGACCGCCGTCCAAGGGATAAATCGGCAGGACGTTAAACACCAATAAAACAATATTGATCATTGCCAAGTGTCGGATCACAGCCTGGACTTCATTTTGTGGCGCGACATCCATCGGCCCGCCCCACTGCATCCAAAGCAGTGCAAACACAGGTACGAGGACGACGTTGACCAACGGCCCGGCAGCCACTGACCAAAGCACCGGCCCGGGACGATGCGGCGGTTGGACATAAGCCACACCACCAAGCGGGAAAAGCACGATATGCTCGGCTTTACCCTTGACGGATCGACAGGCCAAAGCGTGGCCGAACTCGTGCGTTAACACGATCAGAAACAGGCCGACATATTCAGCAACAAACACAATCGGCGTCTCGCCTGAGATACGATAAAAAATGAACGCAGCGATCAGCCACGTCCAATGCAGGTACGCAGTGATCCCAAAAAGCGAGAAAAGCCGGAAACTTCCTTGAGGGCTTGGTAACATGGCATAGAGTATATGTCAGAATGACTGAATACGTGAAACCACCTCAGATCAGATGGGATCCACACACATGTCCTTCAAGCCTTCACAAACAGCCATCGTCACCGGCGCCGGTAGCGGCATCGTTCGAGCCCTTGCAACACAACTCAGCCAACTGGGCTATCACGTTGTCCTCGTCGGCCGCACCGAGTCCACACTCCAGGAAACCTCACAACAGCTCGAAGGCCCGTTTAGCATCCATGTCACCGACATCGCAGATGCACAGGCTTGTCGTGATCTGGTCAAACAGGTGGCAGAGCAACTGGGGCGTATTGACGTGCTGGGCAATGTCGCGGGGTTTGCCCCAAGCCTGAGTATCGACCAGATCACTGCGGAACTCTGGCAGCAGACCATCGACACCAATCTCAGCAGTGTCGTGAATCTCACCGCAGCATGTTGGCCGATTTTTGAAAAACAACAATCCGGCTTCGTCGGCAGCATCTCCTCCATGGCAAGCATCGACCCGTTCCCCGGATTTTCAATCTACGCAGCAGCCAAAGCGGGCGTGAATCTCTTCACCCTTGTCACCGGTAGAGAAGGCAAAAAGATCGGCGTCCGCGCGATGGCGGTTGCCCCCGGTGCCGTCGAAACAGGCATGCTGCGTAAGCTCTTTGATGAATCGGTGATCCCGGCTGATGCGACGTTGTCACCGGATGAAGTAGCCAAGGTGATCGTGGATTGCCTGGAAAACAAGCGTGAATTTGAAGTCGGCCAGACGATTGAATTGCCGAGCCCGAGTTGAAACAGTTCAAATGAAACACCAAAAGCATCACATTCCGTCACTTTCGTGCAGGCGGCAGTCCAGTGAGGCTTGCAGGTGTGAAGAGAATGCCACTGGATTCCCGCCTGCGCGGGAATGACAAAAATTAAATCCATGCAGAGAAATGATTGAAACGAGCACATGAATACCTGCACCGGATTCCCATCCGGTGCTCAATGGAAAAAGTGATCCGTCATCGACTGATGGACCACGTGTGTTTCACAAGGCATCAACGCATTTAACAAGTCAGCAAAACCACCATGCCCAACATCCCCGCGATCTTTAATCTGGCGACGATTCTCATTGTGCTAAGTCTGGTTGCAGGCTTTTTGCAGAATGGTTTCCCAACGGCGGCTGCGATTTGTGGCGGGAGTTTGTTTATCGGTGCCTGCATTCTCAAGGCGGGTCAATCACAGCGAAAACAGTGATTCGCCGTAAACGAGTATGCCACCGAAGTGACCGGTTGCCATCACCAAAGCGATGAGGACCGCCAGGCAGAACCGGAAGAATCGCCGGTCTTTGTTACTCAATAGATCCACCCACAACAACACCGGCGCCGCCAATGCTGTGAGGACACCCAACCAGCGATGCAGACTCGCAGTCTCGGTGGTCATCTCAATGGCGTAGCCCTGCTCGATGGCAAAGACCCAACCACTGATGGCAGAGAGCACCGCCCCGGCCGTCCCCAACAGCAGGCAGAACGTCACCGCGGAAGTCATGCCCGTGCGACGCTGCGTAAGGCTGCATAACTCGGCCAAACCTGCTGCAATGATCAGGGCAATGGGAAAGTGAATCACGATCGGGTGAATCTTGCCAATGAGGTAGTAGATGGGCTGACGTGCATGACTCTGTGTAACTGCTGTTTCGTCGATAGCATTGCTGGAGGATTCTGAGCTACCCGCAACAGCATCAGTCGACGGCGGCTCACCGATGGCAAAGGCGCCCTGCTTGATCCAGTCATAAACAGCCTTGATCTCCTCAGCAGGCATGGGGGCGAATTTGGATTTCTCCGGCGGCATGTCCCCCAGGTCAATCATCAAAAACAACTCGGAATTATCCGGGTCACCGGGGATGACCAGATCCGGGTTCTTTGCCATCTTCGCCAAATCAGTCACGTAACCGAAATCACCCTTGGGACGGGCGTTTTCAGCACCATGACACTCGGCGCAGCGCTGCTCCATGATCTGGGTGACGCGGCTGAGTAACTGGGCCTGCTGGACGGCAGCCTTGGACGGCGGGAGGGTTGCGGCATCCTGTGCAGCTGCGTAATCAGGCCATACGACAGCCAGCAGCCCCAAGATCATGACTGTGCCCCACACAAACATTCGACTCTTGCTTTGATTCATCGTGTCTGCTGTATCCTCGGAATGTTGATGCCCCGCTATTCACAGGGCACCATATTGCTGATTCACCCGCGCAGTTCCTTGAGCTTGTCTTCAACCTCACGTGCGTGCCCCTGCGGGGTGACGTTGGGCCAATGGTAAGCAATCTTGCCCTGCGGGTCGATCAAAAAAGTTTGACGGATGATGCCCATTTTCGAGACGCCATCCCGGACTTTTTCGCCCCAGACGCCATAGGCCTTGATCATGTCCATGTTCACATCACTGATCAGGTCGATGGTGAGTTTGTACTTGACCATGAATTCGCGATGCGATGCCGGATCGTCCGCACTGACACCAAGCACCTTGGAATCGGCACCCATAAAGTCCTTGAGGGCTTCGGAAAATTCACAGGCTTCGACGGTGCAGCCGGGGGTATCGTCCTTGGGGTAGA